>JAADEF010000024.1 GCA_013153555.1 Candidatus Nanohalarchaeota archaeon
AACTGAAACAGATCTTGATGACCATCTTTTGCCATTCTTAGAGTCACTTGTTAAAATAACTGTTTTAGTTATTGTATTTTTACAAATACTTAGTACTTGGAATGTTGAAATAACGCCTTTATTGGCATCTGCTGGTCTTGTAGGTATAGCTATTGCTTTAGCAGCTCAAGAAACTGTGAAGAATTTGTTTGGTGGAGTAAGTATTTATGTTGATAAAAATTTGAAAATTGGCGACTGGATAATGTTGGATGGAAAAAAATTAAAAGTAATTGATTTAGGGGTAAGATCTACTAAATTTTTGACATTAGATAATACTTTGATGATTGTTCCTAACAGCATATTAGCTTCCAGGCATATTGAGAATCTCTCTAATCCAGATATGCCTAAAAAGGTAAAAGTTAATTTTGGAGTGGCTTATGGAAGCGATGTTAGCAAAGTTAAGAAAATAGTAGAAAAAGTAGTTAAATCACATCCGAAAGTTATTAAAGATTCGGTAGCTGTGTGGTTTTTAGAAATGGGAGATTTTTCCTTAAATTTCATGGCAGTTGCAGAAGTTGAAAACTTAGATGATGTGTTCTCTGTTAAATGTGATTTGACCGAGGCAATATATAATGAATTAAATAAACAAGGTATCGAAATACCATTCCCAACTCATACAGTATATTTAAAGAAAGATAAAGAAAATGGTAGTTAAAAATATATAAAAGATGTAAAAATAAAAAAATAAATTTATTAGGTGTGTATGGATGGTAGAGAGGGAGAATTCTAAATCAAATTTACCTCCTGCAGAAGGAAAAGATTTAGAGGATGCGAGAAAAAAGTTAGAAGAAAAAGAAGCAGAGGAAATGAAAAATAAAGATGAGGCTTTTAAGGAAAGAGTAAACGTAGTTGAAAGATTTGCTATGGAATTGGTTAAAAAGTTTAAGAAATCTGTTAAAAGCGTTGTTCTTTATGGTTCAACCACTACGGGTAAATTTCACGAAAAAAGCGATATAGATGTTTTTATTATTATTGATGATACTGAATTTCCTCAAGAACCTTCTCCAGGTTTGAAAGACAGTATTTGGAGAGATTTGTTAGATATTGCTTCAAAAGTTGATAAAAGAATAACTGTCCAAAGTTATATGTTTTTAACAGAATTCTGGGAAAATGTGAGGATGGTTGAGCCAGTTGTGTTAGCAATTTTGCGTAATGGTTTGGCTGTTTATGATGTGGGCGTGTTTATGCCTGCTAAAAGAATGCTGGAGAGAGGTTTAATATCTTTAACTAGGGAAGCTATAGATAAAAAAATAACTGCAGCACCTGAATTTGTTAAAATGGCATATGGGAAGTTAAAGTCTCCAGGACATTATATTGAACAAGCAATGGCTTATGCAGGTAATGCAGCATTAATGAGTTTTGGAGAATACCCTACAAATAAAGAATTAGTTCCTGAGATGTTGGAAAAGGTATTTGCTAAAAAAGGTTTGTTGGAGATGAGATATGTAAAGATGGCAAGGGATATTCATTTATTTGCAAAAGAAATGGAGCATATAGGGGATAAAGAAGCAGCTGAGAGAGCAGGAGAAATCGGAAAGCATGTTATTATGGCTGATGAGTTTGTTCAAAGAATGGATAAGCTTATAAAAGAGTTAGGAAAGCGAGATAAAGGAGCAAATCTTATGGAGAATTATAAAACGCTTTTAAAAGCTAATGTTATGGCTTTGAAGTTATTGAATATTATGCCTCCTGAAAGATTGGAAGATTTACCTAAGGAAATGAATAAGGCATTTCCTAAACTAGCAATGCTTCATAACGAAGTGTTTGATAAGCTTACTGATTTGTTAATGAAAATAAAAGAGGGTAAAGAGGCAGAGATTGACGAAGAAGAGATAAAAAGAATTGAGAAAAGATTGCAAGAATACTTGGAGAAGTTAAGGGAAGAATTAAAAGATTTAAAGAAGAAAGGTAAGATAAAGGAAGATATACCTAAATTTATATAAATGATGGCGTTTTTATGTTATTTTTTTAAAATTAATCTTTAATTTTAAATATTATTGATTATGTGAGTGGTGTTTATGGGTTTGAGACCTGCAAGAGTTTATAGACGATGGAAAAGACCATATACTCGAACAGCGGTAAGAGTTCATAGAAAGGCATATATTAAAGGAGTTCCTGGTATTAAATTAGTGATTTTTGAAGTAGGTAATAAGTCTGCTAGTTTTTCTAAAACTTTGAAATTAGTTACAGAAGAAAAAATACAAATCAGGCATAATGCTTTGGAAGCAGGAAGAGTTGCAGCAGTTAACTATCTGAAAAAGAAAATGGATGATAAAAGCTTCTTTTTAAGAGTTAATGTTTACCCTCACCATGTTTTGAGAGAACATGCACAAGCAGCAGTTGCACAGGCAGACAGATTTTATCAAGGTATGAGTCATCCTTTTGGTAAGCCTAAGGCAAGAGCAGCCAGAGTTGCAGAGGGTAAAGCTATTTACATTATAAAGGTAAATGAAGATAAATTAGAACATGCTAAAACTGCATTGAAAAGAGCATCTATGAAACTTCCTAAGGGGTCTTATAAAATTGTTGTAGAATAAATGGTGATTTTATGGCTGTGTGGCATAGTAGATCTTTGAAGAAAAAAACAGGAGGAAGCATTAGCCGTCACAGAAAGCATAAAAAATATGAAAAAGGAAGTAATCCTACTTATACAAAAGTAGCGGAGAAAGAAAAGAGAAAGGCGGTTAGGGTTAGAGGCGGTAATACTAAATTAAGATTAGTAAAAGCAGTTTATGCTAATGTGACTGATAAAACTGGAAAAATAAAAAAAGTTAAGATTTTAGAAGTAGTAGAAAATAAAGCAAATGTGCACTTTGTAAGAGAAAACATTATTACTAAGGGTGCAGTAATAAAGACCGAAATTGGAAAGGCTAAAGTTGTTAATAGACCAGGACAAGAAGGTGTGATTAACGCAGTTTTATTAGAATAGTTGTTAGTACGAATTAATTTTTACTTATTCTTTATGTTTTAAACAAACCTCTTAATAAAGTATAAGTTCCTTTGATAATCAGGAGTATCATTACATAAGAAAAAAATGTTGTTAGTATGTTGCTTCCTCTAATCAAAACAGCTATACCTGCTAATAAATCTATTGTCCCCATCCAATCAAAAAAATACCCTGAGCTTATACTTCCCAGCAAAGAAAGAACCCCTTTAATTAAATGAAACCAAAGCAGACCTATGAGCAGAATCGATGAAACGGATTTATCATAAAAATAAAGCAAACCAGTGATTATATCGAGTATGCTTAACATCACCACTACATTAACCACTTAAAACACCTTAAAGGATGTGCTTAAATCTTTATAAGAAACTTTGTCATCTGGCTCTTCTATTTGATCAGAAAGAGAAATAGACGAATTAGTTTCTTTTTCTAGTGTATTTAAATATTTTACGATTACTGGATGTTTTTGTATTTCTAACTTTGCTTTTTCTTCTATTTTCTTTCCTTTTTTCTTTCGGATCATTTGAATGTGTCTTATAAGCTCTCTTATAAATCTTTCCTCTTTTAGTTCTTCTGTCTCTTCAAAGTCAATACAAACATTATTACCACACTTACCAACTCTTTCAAAAACTATTTGTTTAGTATTGAATATTCTTTTAAGAAGTTCTTCATTCTCTTTTGCTATTTTAATAAGTTGCTTGTCTTTTATTAACCACCCTACTTTTAGCACAGGATATCTTTGTTTAACTTTGTTTTCTTGTCTTAATCTTGCAGCTTCTTCTACTGCCTGGTCTAATGATTCAATGAAGCGAATTGACGATTCGTCATATAATGCAGGATTATGGGTAGGTAAGAGCTCTGCATGAACACTTTCCTCGTTTCCTTTATAAATATATTCTGTTAGATGAGGAATAAAAGGTGCGAAAAGCTTATTTAATGTATTAAATACATATTGAAGCGTTGCTTGTGCATATGTTTTATCATCTCCTTCATAATTAATTGCTACTCTATCTCTTATCATTTTTATGTATCCTCTTGAAAATTGATGCAAACTATAATCTATTAATTTATTGGCTAATTTATGAAGCTCTTCAAATTCTTTAAAGTGAATGATTTCTTGAAGTTCTGACATGATCCACTTATCTTCAACTTTGAATTTATTAAAATGCTTTTCAATATATCTTTCCAAAGGCTCATCTGTTTGAATATTTGCATAGGCTTGTACGAATTGGTATATGTTCCAGTATGTTTGCAAAAAGCGGTGAATCTTTTCTAATTCTTGCCAATTGAAATAGAAGTTATTCCAAGGTGGAGAAGTTAGCAGATACAGACGTAACGCATCTCTTCCGTATTTTTCTATGGCTTCTTCAGGAGTAATTACATTTCCTATGCTTTTACTCATTTTTACGCCTTTAGCATCAAGCACCAAACCATGGAATATTATGCGTTCAAAAGGTCTGCGATCAAAAGTTATTACGGATGTGATAAGTTGTGAATTCCACCAACCTCTTATTTGGTCTGCTCCTTCTATTTGTAACTTGCTTGGCCATAGTTTTTCAAATAAATCTTTTCTTTCTGGATAACCTAATGATGCCCAAGAAGCCACACCAGAATCAAACCATACATCTAAAACATCAGGTATGCGCTTCATATCACTACCGCATTTTTCACATTTGATGGTGATCTCATCAATATAGGGTCGGTGTATATCTTTTATTTCTTTAATACCTGCTCTATCTTTTAATTCTCTTAAAGAACCAATTACTTCTATGTTACCACATTTTTCACATTCCCATATTGGAAGAGGTATTCCCCAATAACGTTGCCTAGAAATAGGCCAGTCTTCTAAATTCTCTAACCATGCTTTAAATCTTTTCTTTGCCCAATCAGGATGCCAATCCACTTCTTCGTTTTCTTTTAAGAGTTTATCTTTAATTGAGCTAATCTTAAAAAACCATTGAGGTACGGCCATTAAAAGCAGAGGAGTTGAGCATCTCCAACATTTAGGATAATCGTGTTCAACAACTTCTTCTTTTATTAAAGCATTTTTATCTTTTAGCCATTCTATGATTAAAGGATTTGCATCATATGCAAATTTTCCTTTGAGCTCATCACCCATCTCTTCTTTATAAGTGCCATCTAAGTTGAGTGGAGCAATAATTTCTATTTTGTAAGGTAAGGCGGCTTTGTAATCTTCTCTACCATGTCCTGGTGCAACATGCACTAATCCCGTTCCTTCATCTAAATTTACATACATTGCATTGGTGATAATTTTATGACCTTTTTTTACCTCTTTTAATTTTGGTATTTTGTCTAAAAGCGGGTGTTCATATGCTATACCTTCTAATTCTTTACCTAATAAAGTATCTATTATCTCATAGTTTTTGATATTAAATCTTTTCATAAGCTTTTGAACAAGATCTTTGGCAATAATCCACACTTCGTTTGAAGATATTTTTACTTTGGCATATTCATAATTAGGATGGACCATTATGGCTGTGTTTGCAGGTAGAGTCCAAGGCGTGGTTGTCCATATTACGAAGTATTCATTCTCAGCATCTTTTCTTTTGAATTTAACATATATAGAAGGATCTTTTTTCTTCATATATTCTATTTCGTTATATGCGACAGCTGTTTCACATCGCGGGCAAACATGAACAGGATAAGATCCTTTGTAAAGAAGTCCTTTAGAGTATGCTACTTTAAATGTATGCCAAGCACCTTCCATGTATTCGTTGGAAAGAGTAAGATAAGGATGATCAAAATCCATCCATACTCCTAAGTTTTCAAACTGCTCATTCATCACATCTATGTAGCGAGTTGCAAAATCTCTACATTTTTGAATGAATTTTTCAACGCCGTGCTTCTCAATATCTTTTTTGCTTTTAAATCCTAATTCTTTTTCTACTTTCACTTCAATAGGAGTGCCATGCGTGTCATATCCTGGCTGATCCCAAACATCGTTTCCACGCATTCGTATGAATCTTATGTATACATCTTTTAGAATTTTATTCCAAGCCGTACCCATATGAATAAAACCGGTTGCATATGGTGGACCATCAAGAAAAAAGAATTTAGGATATTTTTGGAATTTAGCTTTTATTTTAAGTCTTGTGTGATTTTCTTTCCATTTTTTTCTTACGGATTCTTCAACTTCTTTGAAATCATATTTTTCAAACATAGCAATAAAATTATTATTAAAGTTTTAAATTACTTTTTTCTTTTTACCAAACCGATGAAATATGTGGAAATCATGTAAATTGCTAAATTTTTCAATCTGTAAGCGGGCATACGGGATATGCTTTGTTTTTTAAAATAAGGATCTATAAACAAGTCAAATAAAATAATGTATACTGCGTTTATTTTAAGCAGTATTTTAAGGATGTGAAGATCTTGTGCATAAGGAAGTAAATGTATAATAACTAATAAAGTAAATGAAGCAATAGAATAATACTTCCAGAATTTTTTAATTGCAAGGCTTTTTTTTGCTTTATCTAAAGAAGTGTTGCAGTGTACACAACTATTGTGGTGAGATGGTGTGGGAAGAGAGCATCTGCTACATAAAATCATGGTGTTTTCTGACATGTTTTATCCCCCTTAAAAAGAGCAGTAATATTTATGGCTTTCAGAGTATAAAAAGGTTTATGTTGATATAGTGATATGATGAGGGTGGTGCAGGGCTTGCTGAGCATGTTGTGTGTGATGAAAAGGAGATAATTTTTTAAAACTTATGAATGTATTTTATGATAGTTTTGCCCGTTAACTGCTGAAAGCAGGAGGGCAGAGCTTCTAGGGGTTAAAGATGGCAGTAAAAATAACAACCTGGCTATCAAAAAAATGGAAAGAATATATTAGAGTTTTAAAATTATTGAAAACCCCGACAAGAGAAGAGATAGTTGCTGCCATAAAAATATCCGGTGGAGGTATTTTATTGGTTGGGCTGATAAGTTATATTGTTAAGCTCGTATTTAGCTTATTCCTATAAATAAAAAAGGGGATATGATGCCTGTTTATGCGGTTAGATGTGTTGGTAAAAGAGAAAAATACTTGATTGATGCAATCGAGAATAATGTTAAAAGTAAAGGATTAGAAGTTAAAGCTGTGCTTTATATTCCTGAAATAAAAGGTTATATTTTTGTGGAAGCACCGAACGAAGAGGTGGTACGCGAAGCAATAATGGGCAATCCTTATTCCCGTGGTATAATTAGTAAGCCAATTAATCCTGATGAGTTAAAGCACTTTTTCGAAGAGAAAGAAGAATTGATATTATTAAAAGAAGGAGATATCGTGGAAATTGTTGGTGGTCCATTAAAAAGGGAACGTGCTAAAATAATTTCCATAGATTTGGGTAAGAAAGAAGCAAGAGTAGAAATAATTGATAGTTCAACACCTATACCTTTGACTATTAAATTAGATTTATTGAAAAAAATTAGTGAGTGATGTATTATGGGTGAGAAAAAAACAATTGATGCTTTGGTAGAAGGAGGTAAGGCATCACCTGCACCTCCTTTGGGCCCTGCTTTGGGTCAGCTTAAAGTAAATGTTAAGGAGATTATAGATGCTATTAATGAGAAAACAAAAGCATTTGCAGGTATGAAGGTGCCTATTAAAGTTACTGTGGATGTAGAAACTAAGGAATTTAGCATAGAAGTTGGTACACCACCTACTAGTCAATTAATTAAGAATAAATTAAAGATTGAAAAGCTGTCTCAACAGCCTGGCAAGGATTTTGTAGGGAATTTGAGCTTTCAAGAAGTTGTGGATATTGCAAAAATGAAAAAAGAAGGAATGCTTGTTAATGATTTAAAAGCTGCAGTTAAAAATGTGATAGGAACTTGTGTATCTGCAGGCGTTACTATAGATGGAAAGGATCCTAAACGAGTTATTAAAGAGGTTGAAGAAGGAAAGTATGATGATTATTTAAAGGAGTAGGTGATATGTAATGAAAATACAAGAGGCTATTAAATATTTACAGGAAAATTCAAAGAAGAGGAACTTTAATCAAGCTATTGATTTAATTGTGAATATTAAAGGCGTGAATTTAAAACAGCCAGAGAATAGATTTGTGGAAGAAGTATATTTACCTGCAAAATTATCTAAGCCTCGAAAAGTCATGGTTATTGGAGATGTTATAGCATCTAAAGCAAAAGGCATAGCTGATGTTGTTTTAACAAAAGATGAGCTGATGCAATACACAGGAGATAAAGAAAATAAGAAAAAATTTAAAAAGCTTATTAAAAATGTGGATTATTTGATAGCTGAAGCACCTTTGATGGTAATTATTGGTAAAGAATTTGGTAGGATTTTAGGTTCGCGGGGTAAAATGCCTAAACCTTTACCTCCTAATGCAGACCCCAAACCAATAATTGAAAGGCTTAAAAATACTGTTAGGGTTAAGTTAAAAGATGTTCCTTTGATACAAACAGTTATAGGTTATGAAGATATGAAAACAGAAGACATAGTTAAAAATTATGATGCAGTTATGAGCACTATTGTGA
>JAADEF010000047.1 GCA_013153555.1 Candidatus Nanohalarchaeota archaeon
ATCTTTTATGTTTTTCATATCCTTTTGTGCAGATTTTAATATTTTCAGTTTATACATTAATATTCAACTCCTTTTTAACAAATTCTTCATAATCGCTATATTCTTTATTTTCAATCTCTTCTAATCTTTTTTTTATTTTTATTTCCTCTTCCATTGTAACCTCCTCCTCAATAAATCTTTTGATAACTTTCGTTAAATTATCTATTTTCTTTTCCAATCTTTTTATGTCCTGTTTAGTTGCATACTCAACTTTAGACATGAAATCACCTTATGATAATATTATGATAGGCAGAGTTTAAAAAGGTTGTTGAAGGAAAAGAAGTATTGTATTTGTCCAAAGACGTAATAGAAATAATTAATTATTTTTATATTAACTATAATCTTTTAAATTCCCTTGTTTTTATATTGTTAAGGTGTTGATTATGATGGACGAAAAAAGTTTAATTAATCAAGATAGGAGCATAATCGTAGCATGTGATGTTTTAGAAGTAGAACAATATGAAAAGATTGTAAGAGAAACGCATACTCACCCAGTTATAGGCGGTTATAAGATTGGTTTTTCTTTAGCACTTAAATATGGATTGCCTGCTATTGTAGAATTAACACGTAGCTATACTAACAAGCCCATAATTTATGATCATCAGAAAGCAGGTACGGACATTCCTTATACGGGTAAATTATTCATGGCTGTGATGAGAGAAGCAGGTATAGATTCGGTTATTCTTTTTCCTTTGACAGGACCTAAAACATTAGAAGAATGGATAAAAGCAGCACATGCTAATGATTTGCATGTTATTGTTGGTGGATTAATGACCCATCATCAATTTTTATCAAATGAAGGATGTTATATTTGCGAAGGCGATAAAGGCGTATATGCAATATACAAGCAAGCTGCTGAATTAGGTATTAAGGATTTTGTTGTACCTGGGAACAAACCAGGAGAAGTAAAGAAGATAAGAAATCTCTTATCAGCATACGTTTCTGAGCAGTGTTTTATTCTCCAGGCCTAATTTCTCAAGGTGGAGAAATAACGGAGGCAGGAAAAGCAGCAGGAGGTAAATGGCATGCGATTATTGGTAGAGTTATTTATGATTCTACCAACCTTAAAGAAACGTTGGATTCGCTTTATAATACACTTAAAACCTTTTCTCAGAGCTCATAACCTTCTTTAATGAGGTTCTTGATAGGCAAAAATAAATTTGGCAAAGAAGCAAGCTCTTCTTTTTTTATCCATTTCCACTCTTCACATTTGTGCGGTTCTTTGTTTATCAGCTCCCCCGTAACCTTATTAGCTTTTACAAAAATCGTTACATAATGCCTTCCTGTCTCTTCAAAATAATCATTAGTTACACCTACAACTTGCAAATCTTCAACTTCTAAGTTTGTTTCTTCTTTTACTTCTCTTTTTGCACATACTTCAAAGCTTTCTTTATATTCTAAATGCCCACCCGGAAACTGCCATGTTCCATTTCCGTGAGTTTTCGATTTTCTTAAACCTATAAGTATTTTTCCGTTTTTCTCCACTATAACTGCTACACCTACTCTAACTTGCTCATTCATTTTTTACCACTCTAAATGCTTTTCTATTCTCCATCGTGGTTTTGTAAAGGCTTCTTCTGATTTCAAAGGTTCTATGCCGTGAAGATGAAAGTGCCATGCAGCCACACCTATCATAGCAGCATTATCTCCCAAGTATTGAGGTTCTAGTTTTAAGTATTTAATCCCTCTTTCTTCTGCCATGGATTTTAGCATTTCTTGTAATCGCGAATTTAATGCTACACCTCCTGTCAGCACAACTTCCTCTTTTTCAGTATATGCTAAAGCTCTTTCTGCAACTTCCATTAACATGGCAAAAGCATGTTCTTGAAAGCCATATGCAATATTTTCTTTGGTTTCTTTATCTTTAAGTTTGGATGCGAATGTAACTAATCCTGCATATGACAAATCCATACCTTTAACAGTATAAGGCATCTCGATGAATTTGTCTGCTTTTTTTGCAGCATCTTCTATGTGCTTCCCTCCTGGAAATCCGTAGCCGAGCTCTCTTGCTAGCTTATCTAAAGCATTGCCAAGAGCAATATCTTCTGTTTCTCCATAAACTACCGGATGAAGATTATCTTTTAGCATTATAAGCTGAGTGTTTCCGCCTGATACATAAATATACAAAGGATCTTTTGCTTTTGCAATATAATTGGCAACAATGAGATGAGCAAAACTGTGATGTATTGGATAAAGAAGCAAATTATGTTTTATGCTTAGTGCAGTAACAAAACTATTAATTACTTGTAATGCAGCCCCTAAACCCGGACCGGCAGAATAAGCTAAAACATCTATTTCTCGCATAGAAACATTAGCTTGTTTTAATGCTTGTAATGTTAGATCTTTTAAATGAGATGCATGATGTTCGGCTACTTCTCTTGGAACCATGCCTGTTGGTTGTTGTGTGGTATAAGAATGTTTTAGATTTGTTACTATTTTTCCTTTTTTTACAATTGCTACGCTTGCAGTATGAGCCGTTCCTTCAAAAGCTAAAATGTTCATAATTTCATTTTAATTAATAATTTGAAAAATTTAAAGATGTTATCTTTTTTCAATTCTGCTAAGGTATTTTTTGAAATTTCTAATGTTTTTATATTTTATGATAAATTCTATGATTGTGGCAATGCTTACTACAATAATAAATGTGAGAAATGTTTTTGGTTTATTTAGGTAGGTGTAATAAAGAAAAGATACGAAAACCGCAATTAAAGCCATTAAATTAAATAGTACGATGTATGCATTACCTGATACTTGCTGTTTTTTAATTAATTTGTAATGGGCTAATAAGACAAGCAAATATATGATAAAGAATACTAAAGATATGATGGAAGCAATAGCTTCTAAATTGAAAAATAACAAGAACAATATAGCTAAAAAAGCAGTGATATACAGTCCTTCCGGTTCATTGAACCAAATTTTTCTTTCAAATATTTTAGGAAGCTCGCCTTTTTTTGCCAAAGAATATGCAATATTTACACCTCCATATAGAGTTGCATTTAGTGCGGATAAAGTGGATAAGATAGCACCTATGGAAACTAATAAGTAACCTACCTCGCCCAATATGGGTTTCATTATTTCGGCAAGGATGTTTTCATTTAAGTTGCTGAATGAATTTAAATGTTGCACTGCTACGAATGCTACTCCTACATAAATCATTATTAATATTAATATGCTTAGGTATATAGCATGGGGTATGTTTTTCTCAGGATTTTGTATGTTCTCTGATGCATTAGTTACTAAACCAAACCCTATGTAAGAAAGAAAAAACATCATCACTGCTAAAAGTATGTTAGAAGGATTAGTTTGAACAAAATGTATTTGTTTTAATGTAATACTTCCTACTACTATGAAAAATAAAAGTACTCCTACTTTTATCGCCACCATGTATTTTTCTAAAATACCTACAAATTTACTGCCAAAAAAATTCAAGATAGTGAAAAATACAATTATTGATATTTCTACAAGAGTGTAAGATGTTATTCCTAACAAAGGGCAGAAATAATATGCAAATCCTTTTGCGAATAGGGCTAAGGAAACTACATAAACAAACCACATTAAAAATGATACCACTCCTACTATGATGTTGTCTCCAAAACCTTTGAGTATGAATGCCACAGGTCCTGCATTAGATATAATTTTTTTACCTAGGTGGCTGTATGAATACGCAACCATTAGAGCTAGTATGCCTGACAAAAGTAATGACAAAGGAAGATAGTAACCTGCTATTTCTATGCCCGTAGAAAGAAGAGTGAATATGCTTGCACCGATCATCGTCCCTACTGCTAACGAAACAGCTTCCCATAAACTCAGCTTTTTGTCTTTTGTTTTATTTTTCATATTTGATTTAAGGGCAATTTAATATTTATTTTTTATTTAAATAGGCTAAGCAATCTGGTGAAGAAGCCTTGTTTTCTTGCATAAGATGGTGGTTCCCAAGAAATACCTGCTATTTCTGCTGCTAATTTTTTGATTTTTAATGCTTCTGGATCTGAAGGAGCATAATATACGAGAGGTGTTTTAGCAGCTAAACTTTCGTGGAATAAAGGATTTTCTTTTATTACTGCAACTACCGGATAGCTTAATAGCGATTCAACATCTTCAACACTTAATTCTGACTTTTTACCGGTTACGCGGTTAAGCACCACACCGAGCACATTAGTGCCGAATTCTTCTGCTATTTTAATTGCTTTTAACGCATCTGTAACTGCGGGTATGTTTGGGTTGGTTACTATAAGCACATCATCAGCAGCTTCAATACTTGCTAAGCTTTCCTTTCCTAAACCTGCTGATCCGTCCATGATGATGGTATCATAATCTCCCACTAGATCCAACACCACTCTTGGAAGTTTGGAAGGATCTGTGGATTTTAGATCTGAAATGCTTATGCCTGCAGGGACAACATGTAAGCCTGTTGAGTGAACAAACACAGCTTCGTGAATTCTTGCTTCGCCTCTTAAAACATCATGAATTGTTTTAGGGTGCAAAGGTATGCCTAAGTGGAAGCCCATGTTAGGAGTGGTTAGATTAGTATCCATAAGCAAAGTTCTTACACCGAAATCATGCATGCTTGCAGCTAAATTGGTTGCTACTGTTGTTTTACCTACACCACCTTTCCCAGAAGCTACTGTAATTATTCGAGTCATGCTATCCCCTCATATATTAATATATTGAGATATTTATATATAGTTGATGCTTTTAACTTTTTAAATGTTGTGAAATATATATTACTATTTTATGGTAGTTTATGGGAGGTATAAAGATTTTATAGAAAATCTATTCAGAGAAGTGATTAATTCTATGCAGCCATATGTAGGAAGAAAAATTAAGCCAGGTAATGCTCGCATAGAAGATGAAAAAGGAGGTTATAGGATTATTCTTCCTGATAATTATACTTGTAAAATTTCGTTACCTGAAAGAAAAAATCATGATTATGATGCTCTTGCTTTTTTATTGAATAAGTATGGTTTGCTTCCAGTGGTGGAAAAATGGATGTCCGAAGAATCTTACCGCATCAGCTATAAAAATGGTGTGATTTCTGTTGAAGCAAAAAGACCATCGGGCATAGTTTATGAGCCTTATAAAGTAGGCGTTAAAAATCCTATTTTGATAGGAGGAGGGGATTTAGAAGTTTGGATTCTTTCCTCTTCAGGAAAAAGGCTGAGCAAAAGACCCATCAAGAAAAATGCAATGTACTATTATTTAAGGAAAGGAGATGAGATATTGAGTCAGGTTTGTGGAGGAGAATTAAGAGATGGAATTGATTTGTGGGGTGATGTAGTTCCAGGAGGTATAAAAGGTAAAAAACTTACTGTTAAGTTTAATAAAAACGATCCTATTGAAAAACGCATTAAACAACTTAAAAACGGAAAAATTAAAGTATCTTACGTGGTTAAGCAAGACGGCATTTATGCAAGGGTTAGGTGTAAAAAAAGCGAAAATGAAGTTGTTATGGGGCTCCTCCTTCTTCCAGGATTTGAAGTTAATTTTTTAAAAATCTCTAATCTCCCTACTAACTCCAATAATGTATTTGGTTTTGAAGGCGAGGCTTATATCAAAGTTGGTGAAACAGATAGACAAATTAAGATAAAAGCACCTAAGGCAAAGATTCATTTTGAAAAAGTTGTTACTTTAGAAGAAGTTATTGCTAAAGAAATTCATGCAGGATATATTAACCAAAGATGTAATAGTGAGTCACGAACATCTTTGGAAGCAGAAAAAATTGTGATTACAGGAGATGTGTTTTATTCTACAATCCGAGCAAATTCTGTTTACTTTAGTCCTCAACATGAATGTGCATGCTATCACACGGATTTAGAAGTGAATGAATTAGAAGCAAATAATGTTTCTTTTAGCGGTGTAACTATTAAACCTAAGGATGGCGGATTTATGGTTATTAAAGCTTCTAATATCTCTTATAAAGAAAATCCAGTGACTATTATTAATCCTTCTTCTGATAGCGAGTTTCCTTTTGATGAATCTAAAATAAAAATAGTGATTGATTTAAATTATATTAATAAACCTGTTTCAGAACTTAAGCCACTTATTGACCAGTATGTAGAAAAATATGAGAAGATATTTTTAACAACAAAAGATGGAAAAACCTATAAAATCTTTGCTAAAGGTTATAAAGAAAAATAAATGCCTTTTTGCTTCATTTCTACATCTTTGGTACTGCCTGGTTTGTTGATGCGAGGTCTTTTTGTTTCTTCATCGGTTCTTAAAGTTATATTGATGTTTTTGAGGAATGCGTTAATGGCTGAAATAAATGGTTGAGGTGTATGGGCTTTACCTTCTTTGCCGGGCATACCTTCGAAAAGCATGACTCTATCAGAAATAGAGCTTAACATTAATAAGTCATGCTCCACAACCATCGCACTTTTATTTGTTTGCTCTACAAAGTTTCTTATGATTTTGCTGAAATGAATGCGTTGTTCAACATCTAAGTAAGCAGAAGGTTCATCTAAGAGGTAGAGATCAGCTTCTTTAGCAAAACACTCAACTATGGCTAATCTTTGCATTTCACCTCCTGAAAGCTTGGCAACTGTTTTATGCATGATTTTGTCAAGCTCTAACGGCTTGATGAGCAGGGAAGTGAGCTCATCTGTGATGCGGTAGGATTCGTAAAGATAGGATTCTACGCTTCCTTCGTAGTTAAATGTTATGTGTTGTGGTTTATAAGAAATTTTTAGTTCGAGGTTAAGTTTTGATTTATCGTCTTTTTCAACTCCTGCCAATATTTTGAGGAATGTGGATTTACCTATGCCGTTTTCTCCCAAAATGCCTATAATTTCCCCCACTTTTATGCTTCCTGCTTCCACTTGTAGCTTAAAACCTTCTTTATATGTTTTGGTAAAAGCGGGGTATTCTAAGAGAACAGGTAAGTTCTTTTTTTCTTCTTTAATATATTTAAAATCAAGTTTATAATCACGAATGCGGAGATTCTCTTCTTTTATGTAACCTTCAATGTAGCTGTTTATGCCTCTTCTTGCGTGATAGATGTTGCTTACAACACCATATGCACCTTCAACTCCGTGGAAAACATGAATGAAATCTGCTAAATAATCCAGGGTTACGAGGTCATGCTCCACTACCATTACATTATGATTTTGGCTGAAATCTTTTATGGTTAGAGCTGCATTAAGTCTTTGTTTTATGTCTAAGAAAGAAGAGGGCTCATCTATGAAATAGAAATCTGCGTTATGCGAAAGTGCAGATGCAATTGCAGCTCTTTGAAGCTCACCACCAGATAAGTGTTCAACATTTCTTTCTAATAGGCTTTCAAGATGAAATTTTTTTATCATTTCAGGGGAAGCATGCTGCAATAGCTCTTTCAGTTTTTTTCCTTTGTAAATGCGAGGTATGGCTTCTATGAACTGCACCTTGTAAATGCTTTTTATTTGTTTGTGCTGCATTTTTTCTAAGTAATGCTGTAATTCGCTACCTCTAAATTCTTTTATGGCCCTTTCCCATGAAGGTTGTGAGCTTAGGTCTCCAAAATTAGGAATGATTTGCCCGGTAAGAATTTGCAAAGATGTTGTTTTTCCGATACCGTTTTTTCCTAATAAACCAACAACAGCTCCTTCTTTTGGAATGGGTAAGTTAAATAAACGAAATTCATTCTCTCCGTATTGGTGTACTAATTTGCCAACTTCATGTGATAGGTTTATGATGCTTATGGCATCAAAGGGACATTTTTTTACGCAAATACCACATCCTATGCATTTTGATTCATCAATGTGTGCTTTGGTATCTATGCTTATGATGTCCTCGCCATTTCGTGCAACAGGACAAAAATTTAAACATTCGTGATTACAGCGATCAGGCTTACACTTCTCTTTATCCACAACAGCTATTCTATATATGCTCATATTTGTTAAAAATAAGGAGAATATTTTAAAGGTTTAAGGGAAAGGTGTTAAGAGGTAGTGTGGTTTGATTATATAAATTTGGATAAATTATAGATCCTATAAATGTGAAAAATGAGTTTGAAAAGTTTTTTGAAGAGAAAAAATTAAATATGGTGGAGATATATTCTCTTAATTTTTTTCAGGAATAAGGTTAACTACTTTATGGGTGATTTTGTAAAATATTTTCATAAGCTTAAAAGTCATATTTATATATCTAGATTTTAAATTTTATAATGTTTATAATTTATTCTTCCACATATTTGATCATATCTTTAAAAATTCTTATTTCTTTATTTCTTCTTTTTAAGACGAGTGAGTCACTGGATTCTT
>JAADEF010000044.1 GCA_013153555.1 Candidatus Nanohalarchaeota archaeon
TAATATTCGCAAATACGAAAAAGAATTGGAAGAGGAATTTGTCAAATTCCAAAAGAAAGCATTAAAATTAAAAAAGAATTTGGAGGAAATAGCCATTCAATCTTTTGAAGAACTTTTAGCAAATAGGTGAAAGATGAATGTTAAAAGCACTTTCTTTATTTCCTGAAAAGATGTGTAAGGTAAAAATTGTGGCTGAAAAAAGCCTTAAAAAAAGAATTATTGATTTGCTCTATGATTTGAAAGTTCTGCACATTGAGGAAATCAAGTTCTCTGATTTTATGCATGATGCTCAGGTGGACATCGAAAACTTGGATAAATATTCCGAAATGCTTATTAATTTGGAAAGTGCTTTGAATGAGATGAAAGAAGCAGGTTATGTTATTGAGAATACCGGAGGCCGGATATCTGAAAATAAATTGTTGAAATACGAAAAAGATGTTCATGCTTTGGAGGAGATGTTTAGAAAATTGAAGAAACTACGCGAAGAATATGAGCGTTTAAACCGTATTTATATTGAAGCAGAAAGATTAAGGAAGTTAGGGGTACACGATCTTAATATCTTGCGGGATAATAAGCCAGGTGTTGGTTTTATCTTAGTATCTATTAAAGATTTGGATAAAACTGCAGAAATTTTAAGAAAAAATGGTAAAAGTGTAATAAGTTTCAATCATTACTTTGATGAAGATGCAAAAAGGCATTTTATGTTAATCATGTACAAGGGCAAGGAGGAAGATATTTTAAACAGCATAGATGAGCAGGTAATTAGAAAATATGATTTGGAAAGCATTTTAAACTTACTTCAAGAATACGGTTCCAATACAAAAGAGATATTGGATAAAGTGGTCCATAAAAAAGCAAAGCTTATTTCTGCTATTAAGGATTTGGAAGAAACCATTAAGAAAAAATATGTGAAGAAAAAGGATGAATTAAGTGCTCTTCTTAATACTCTGCAACATGTAATTGATAAATATGAGCAAATTGATAAGTTCAAAGAGTCTAAATCTTTGTTTTATGTTACTGGGTATGTGCCATGTAAGGATAGCGATAGATTAGTAAGAGCATTGAAAAGAATAAGTCCTAATATTTACATAGAAGTGCATGAAGTAGAACGGGGCGAGGATGTTCCTGTTAAAATAGAGCATACGCGTTTTGTGAATCCTTTCAGAGTATTTTTGGATATTTATGCCCTTCCTAAATACCGATACATTGATCCAACTTTGTTGATGTTCTTTACTTTCCCATTATTTTATGGGTTTATTTTAGGAGATATTGGTTATGGTTTGGTGCTGGGAATTTTTGCTTATATTTTAAAGAAAAAAACACCAAAAGGCAGTGTTATGAATAATTTAGCCAAAGTAATGTTGCTTTCCGCATCTTCCAGTATATTTTTTGGATTTCTGTTTGGTGAATTTTTCGGTTTTGAGAAAATAGGGGATTATGAGCTTCACAGCTATTTGCATCGTATGCATGAAATAAAAGAACTCATAGGCATTAGCATATTATTCGGTTTAATTCATATTAATTTAGGATTAATTTTAGGTATTTATCAAAAGATCAGATACAAAGAATATTGGCATGCTTTAACTGAAAAATTCAGCTGGATTTTACTTCAAATTGGGGTTGGATTAGTGGCTTATAAATATATTGCTAATGCATCTGATTTTTATGCCTATACAGGATATGTGGTTATTGTTACTTCAATTGTTTTGATTTATCTCGGGGAAGGTTTGAAAGGTTTATTTGAACTTCCTGGAATATTAAGTAATTTGCTTTCATATGCGAGATTAGGTGCAGTAGGGTTGAGCTCTATTGCAATAGCCTATGTGATTAATTTGTTTGTGGAGCAGTTCATAGAATCTGGAAGTATTGGAGGGTATGTAGCTGCTATTGTATTGTTTTTAGTGGGCCACACTTTCAACATTTTGCTCGGTATAATAGGACCATTTTTACATGCTTTGAGATTACATTATGTAGAATTTTTCACAAAATTTTATGAAGGTGGTGGAAAAGAATATAAACCTTACGGAATTTTAGATAATGATCATAGGAGGTGATATGTATGGCAGATACAGGTTTATTAGCTTTGTCAGCAGCAATAGCAATTGGTGCAACCGCAATAGGTGCTGCAATAGCAGAAGCACATATAGGATCAGCAGCAGTAGCAGCCATGGCAGAAGATGAAAAGTTTTTTGGTAAAGGTTTGCTAATGACTGTTTTGCCTGAAACTTTGGCTATATTCGGGTTAGTAATTGCTTTGCTGATACTGTTCAAGTAAAGGTTTTTTAATTTTTTAGTTTAATTTTTTTAATTAAGAAAAAGGCGAGAACCATGGAAGAGATAATAAATAGAGGAGAGATTAGCAAGTTAAGAAGAGAGGTGCTGAGTAAAGCAGAATTGGAAAGTGAAAAGCTTTTAGAGGATGCAAAACAAGAGATGAAAGATTTAAGAAAAAAAGAGCTGAATGCATTGAAAAAGGAGTTAAAAGAGAAAATAAAGGATTTCACTGAGAGTGAGAAGAAGCGTGCAGAATCAGATTTAAGAGGTAAAAAACAAGAAATAAAAGCTAAATATCAGCACCTTAAAAAAGAACTGCTCGATGAATTGGTAGAGGAAAGCATATCTCGCCTTATTCATGCTAATAGGAGAACAAAGCAAAAAATTTATGCTCAAATGATAGATTATGCAGTGAAGGAGTTAGGAGGGGATATTAAGGAGTTAGAAGTTGCTTCTCAAGATTATGAAATTGTAAAGTCCCTGTACCCTGATGCAAAAATTAAGAAATCTAAAAACTTAGAATTTGGAATTATTGCGTATGGAAAAGATAAAGGAGTAGTTGTAAATATAAGCTTACCTCACTTAAAAGAGGAGCTAAAAGAAATTATTTTAAGAAAGGTGGTTGATAAACTATGATGAAGCATCCTTTTTTATATACGCGGGCTAAATCGCGAGGGAAAACTATATTTACTAAAGAAGAATATAAAAAAATGATAGGATTGAGTGCAGGAGAAATTTTAGTGAAAATGCAACATAAAGATCCTATTTATAAAAAAATGATAGAGTCCTTTTCCGTTTATTTTTCTTCCGATGAGCTTTTGGATTACATAACTCGCCATGCTCCTCCTCGCGAAGTGGGTGAGTTTTATCAAATGCTTAAATTTGTTAACCGCAATGATGAGATAGAAGGCGTGTTTAAAGCTTTGTGGTATAGATTTTTGAATAATGATATAAGAATCTTTTTTATAGGTATGTTAGAAAATATGGAATTTGAGGATTTAAGTTTGTGGATGCACGGATTAAAGCCATTAACTTTAGAAAGATTGAGATATTATTATGATAAAGGACTTCCCTATTTGATGCTTAAAAAGGCAGGTTTACCTAAATCCGTTATTGATGAAATTATTGATGCTTCTAAGAGAAACGAAATAGGTAGGATTTCTTTTGCTTTATACCGCTATTATATGAAAATGTTGGCTCAATATCCTGTGAGTATTGCTAAAATACTAGCAGATATGGAAATAAGAAGTTTGATTATTAAAGCAAATCTACTTCATTTAAGTGAAGAAAAGGTTAAAGAGCTTTTAAAGGACATTAGCAAAAGTTATGCTAAGAAATTTGATGTGAAAGCTTTCAAAGTCGAAGAAGGAAAAGGCTGTTGCATGCTTCACACAGAAGCAAAAGATTTTTTAAAGTATTACAAAAGTAAAGTTAACGATGTTGAGGCAGTAATTGCTTATTTGCTTATTAAAGAGATTCAATCCATTAATTTGAGACTACTAGCTAAGCACAAAGCATTAGGATTAAGCGAAGATGAAGTTTTGAGCAGATTAATAGCAATTAGGTGATGTTATGGTTATTGCGGTTATAGGTGGAGAAGGTTTTATAAAGGGCTTTTATTTGGTAGGAGTGCAGGATGTGTTTGTTGTAAATAATGATAAGAAAAAAATCAATGAATTGGTTGATAAACTGCTTTATGAAAAAAAGCATAAGTTGCTTATCATAGAAGAACCATCTTTTAATTTATTAAGCGAAGTTTTAAAAGATAGGTGCATAACTTCGGTTGAGCCGTTGGTGTTTGTTATAAGTAAGGATAAAGAAACTGATGAAAGCTTGAAGCTTATGATGAAAAGAGCATTAGGCGTTGATATTGAAAATATTTAAGGTGATTGTTATGAACAAAGGTCAACAAGGAAAGATTTATAGAATTTCAGGTCCTGTTGTTGTTGCAGAAGGAATTAAAGCGAACATGTATGATGTTGTTTTTGTAGGTAAAGAGGAGCTTATGGGTGAGGTAACTCAGATTAAAGGAGATAAAGTAGTTATTCAGGTGTATGAAGATACTACTGGTCTAAAACCAGGAGAGCCAGTGATCACATACAATGAGCCTTTGATGGTAGAATTAGGACCGGGCATATTGAAGAGCATTTATGACGGTATACAGAGGCCTTTAAGTGTTCTTAAAGAAATTCAAGGAGATTTTATCAAAAGAGGTGCTAAAGTTAATGCACTTCCTCGCGATGTTAAATGGAAATTTAAGCCTACGGTTAAGAAAGGCGATTATGTTCGTGGTGGAGATGTGATAGGAGAAGTAAAAGAAACCGCAACAATTACTCACAAAATATTGGTTCCACCAGGAGTGGAAGGTAAAATAAAAGAAATCAAATCAGGAGAATTTACTGTGGAAGATGTGATAGGAGTGTTAGATAATGGTTATGAACTTAAACTTATGCACAAATGGCCTATTAGAAAACCAAGACCTTATTCTAAAAAGCTACCTCCGGAAGTACCTTTAATTACAGGAATGAGAATTTTAGATGGTTTGTTTCCATTAGCCAAAGGAGGTACTGCAGCAATTCCTGGTCCTTTTGGTTCAGGTAAAACTGTAACTCAACAAAGCTTAGCAAAATACTCTGATGCTCAAGTAATTGTTTATGTGGGCTGTGGTGAAAGAGGTAATGAAATGACAGAGGTATTAGTTGAATTTCCAGAACTTACTGACCCTAACACTGGAAAGCCTTTGATGGAAAGAACCGTGCTTATTGCTAATACTTCCAATATGCCTGTGGCAGCAAGAGAGGCAAGTATTTATACTGGAATAACTATTGCAGAATATTATCGTGATCAAGGATATGATGTTGCTTTGATGGCTGATTCAACTTCAAGATGGGCAGAAGCAATGAGAGAGATATCTTCTCGTCTTGAAGAAATGCCTGGTGAGGAAGGATATCCTGCTAGGTTGGCATCAAAACTTGCAGAATTCTATGAAAGAGCTGGAAGGGTAGTTAATTTTAATAATACTACTGGAAGTGTTACTATTATTGGTGCTGTTTCACCTCCTGGTGGTGATTTCTCAGAACCAGTTACTCAAAATACTTTAAGGATAGTGAAAGTGTTTTGGGCATTGGATGCTAAATTGGCTAGTAGAAAGCATTTTCCAGCAATTAACTGGCTTCAAAGTTACAGCCTTTATAAGGAATCGTTGGCAGATTGGTTTAAGAAGCGTGCTGGCGAGGATTGGAGCGAGTTAATGGATAGAGCAATGGCTATATTGCAAGAAGAAGAAAAGCTTCAAGAAATTGTGCAGTTAGTAGGTAGTGATGCACTTCCGGAGCATGAACAATTAAAACTTGAAATTGCTAAAATGATTCGTGAATTTTTCTTACAGCAGAATGCTTTTGATGAGGTTGATGCATACAGCGATATAGAAAAAACAAAGCTTTTAATAGAGATTATATTGTGGTTTAATGATGAAGCAATGAAATTGTTGGAAAAGGGTGTGAGAGCAAAAGACATCATTGCTATGAAATCTAAGAATAAAATAATTGAAATAAGATATGCTAAGGATTATAAGAAAAAGGCTAAAGAAGTTAAGGCATTGATAGAAAAAGAGCTTAAAGAGCTAGCTCAATCAATTCATAGTTAAGGAGGTGAAGAGAATGAGTTACAAAGAATATCAAACCATTAGAGGTATTGAAGGTCCATTGATTTTTGTGGAAAAAACTCATGCTGTAAGTTATGGGGAGCTTGTAAAAATAAGATTGGAAAACGGAGAAATAAAGTTGGGTCAAGTATTAGATACAAGCAAAGATTTGGTTGTTGTTCAAAGCTTTGAGGACACAACAGGTATAAGTTTGAAAAGCAGTGTGAGGTTTTTAGGTGAAACTTTTAAGCTGAGGGTTTCTGACGAAATGCTTGGCAGAATTTTTAATGGAAGAGGGGAGGTTATTGATGGAGGTATGGATATAGTTAAAGGAGAAAAAGTTGATATTTTGGGAAGTGCTATTAATCCTTATTCTCGTATGCCTCCTTCTGATTTCATACAAACAGGTATTTCTACTATAGATGTGATGCATACATTGGTAAGAGGACAAAAATTACCTATCTTTTCTGGTTCTGGTTTGCCTCACAATGATTTAGCTTTGCAAATAGCAAGACAGGCACAAGTTAAAGGACAAGAAGGTAGCTTTGCAGTGGTATTTGCAGCAATGGGTATTACCCATGAAGAAGCTCACAAGTTTATAAAAGAATTTGAAAAAACAGGAGCATTAGAAAGAGCTGTGATATTTTTGAATTTGGCAAGTGATCCCGCATCTGAAAGGCTTATTACACCAAGACTAGCATTAACAACAGCAGAATATTTGGCATATGAAAAAGATATGCATGTGCTAGTATTGCTAACTGACATGACCAATTATGCAGAATCTTTGCGTGAGATTGGTGCAGCAAGACAGGAGATTCCAGGAAGAAGAGGTTATCCTGGTTACATGTATACTGATTTCTCAACTATTTATGAAAGAGCAGGTATGATCAAGGGCAGGAAGGGGTCTGTGACTCAAATGCCTATATTAACTATGCCAGGAGATGATATAACACACCCCATTCCTGATTTAACGGGTTATATTACTGAGGGTCAAATTGTTTTAGGAAGAGACTTACACAGAAAAGGTATTTACCCACCAATTAATGTGCTTTTAGGATTAAGCAGATTGATGAACAACGGTATAGGTAAAGGCAAAACTCGTGAAGACCACAAAGAAGTTTATGAACAGCTTTATACTGCTTATGCAGAAGGTAACGATTTGAGAGGTTTAGTTGCTATTGTGGGTAGGGAAGCACTTAGCGAGAGAGACAGGCGATTTTTAGACTTTGCGGATGCTTTTGAGAATAGGTTTGTAAAGCAGGGTTTATATGAGAACAGAACCATAGAACAAAGTTTGGATTTGGCATGGGAGTTATTCAGCATGATTCCAGAACACGAATTAATTAAGCTTAAACCAGAAACCAAAAAGAAATATTATAAAGGATTTAAAGGGGGAGAATAGATGCATCAGATTGCTGATTTTAACGAAACAGCGACAGCACACCAAAACAATGAAGAGTTGCTAGTTAAAGCCAAAACATTAGAAGAGTTTGAGGATGTGCTTGATAAGATTTTTGTTAAATACGGCATAAAACCAGAAAAAAATGCAGTGTTCATAAGCATAAGCTGTCCGGATGACCAGTCCAGCAGTGTTTTATCTCATGTTGTTATGAGAAATAAGCACAAAGAGGACACAAGCCAACACTATTTAGTATATAATAGGTGTGTGTTTGGAGGCATATTTGTACCGGGTTTTAAAACTTTTGAAAGCTTAATTCCTGCAACACATCACATACCTAATGACGCAAAGAATGTAGTAGTGCTTAACTTTACCCATATAGGTTATGATGAGGAAAGCAAAAAATGGGGAGAGTTTAAACGCTACGGGCATAATCATACGAGCGCTAGTTGTGGTGCAATAGTAACGCTTTATAACTTGATAAAGCAAAATAAAGATATTGGTTTGCAAGATGAGGATTTGAAAGAGCTTGGCATGTTTTTAAGGAATCTGCTTTTGAAAGAGCCAATAGAAGAAAAAGAAGACGGTAGCCACATTTTAGAACTTACTCTTAAAGCATTTGATGAGCAGAGCAAATGGCTTATTGAAGAACTTAAAAAACTTTCTAAAAAAGAAAGTATAAATGTATTTTATTTAGGTGGCTTAGAGGTAGATACTAATAAAGATGGGAAAGAGTTCAATGATTTGATTTTTTTGAAAAAGGCAGCTATGATAAGGGATGGAGAAGTTGAAGAAATAACATATGATGAGATGTGATGAATTATGATGGAAGAAAAGTATAGAATAAGAAAAGGAGAAAAAACATTAACAATTA
>JAADEF010000081.1 GCA_013153555.1 Candidatus Nanohalarchaeota archaeon
AAAGCTAAAAAGTAATTATTTGCTTCTTTTATTATTTGGCAAAACAATATCAAGAAAATATTCGCCCAGCTTTAATAATAGTAGCAGTAAAAAAAGGAAGTGCTTATATTTGCAATGCACTAACTTCATCACCGCACGATTATTTAACAACACAGCCAATAACCATTATTGGCTTATCGGCAGAAGACATGTTTTATGATTCAGAAAATGAGAGAATAAAACAGCTAGTAGAATATGTTAAAAAAGAACAAAAAGCCCAACTTAGATATTGGTATAATGTTATGATGCAACACATTCCTTCGCTATTCTTTTTTAATTATGTATATGATAAAAAAAGAAGCAAATAATTACTTTTTAGCTTTGGATTTTACTGCTTCATAGAATTCTTGAGGTATAGGAAAATGTTTTAAGCGTGTATGTTCTGATTCTCCGAGTAATTCTAAATGAGTGTATCGTGACGGAGAAATATCTACAAAAACAGCAATGCCGTCTTCTTTTTGAGGTAATAAACTATTCAAATCTTGAATAAGCTTATCGGTATTTCTTTCCATTACATACTTATCAATTATACGATAGAATAGTCCTGTTATAGGAATTCCAAAAAACATTGTTCCCAATACTTTGCCAAAGGATGTTAATTTTAATTTTTGTTTATTATTGCCCAACAAATAACCTCCTGATTTAACTGCATCATAAACGCTTTGAGGAGAAGATAAATCGCGCTCTATTAGCTTAGTTAAACCATAACTTCCTGAAATTCCGACTATAAAACTACCAATTAAAGATCCTACATCATAAAATCTATTCACAGAACTGTTTTCTATCTTAATGAGATGAGTATTTTTAGGTAAATATGATTTCAACATTTCGATGAACTTGTGCTCATCATGTTTTTCATTAGGCAAATAAGGCACCACATAAAAGAAAGAAGATGGATAGTTTTTAGGATTCAACTCTACTTCCATATAAGTGGCTAAATATAGAGATTGAGGTGTTTTTAAATTAGAATCTTCTTCTGAATAATGAAGAGATGCGTTAGATGAAGCCTCTCTTACTCCGCCCAATGTCAAAATACCTAATGCTGCAAGCCCCTTTAAAAAATCCCTTCTTTTGATAGACATTATAACCACTTATAAGTAATATTTTCATATAATTTTTTAAAAATATCAAACTTTTTAAAGATTTCAAAAACCCTATACAAATATGTATAAAAACAGGATCATAAAGATCACGGGCGTGCTTCCTACTAATTTTAATTCTGAAAAAATTGTTCATTCTTTATTAGAGGTAGGCGCTAAAACCGTTTCCATTGTTTCTCGTGAAATCCAAGTTGAATGTGAGCTTTCCAAATATTCTGTAATCAAAGAAGCTATGAAATCTTTGCGAGTAGAGGAGATAAAAATAAGGGAAGCAAAGCTTATAGAGAATACGGTTATGCAGGCAGGTAGCTCCACTGATCCTTCCTCTTCTATTAAAGTAACAATCGTCCCTGCAACAAAAACCATAGGAAGAAAGCTTTTAAGCATAACCTTGGCAGAAGGGTTCGAGCTTAAAGAAGATGAAATCCCTGATTTTGTGAGCAGATCAAAAAAGATAATTCACAAGGTTTTGGACAAGGCAAATGTGCACCACTGCCTCATAGCAGTAGAGCTTTTAAAACGTCCAAATGATTTTGAAAAAGCGTTAGAATTGGCAATAGTGCATACGCTGTTAGAAACCAATGGCTTATATACTTTGAATGGGTTTAGTTTTTAAGGACTGAAATTAGCGAGCCATAAAGTTATAAAAATTCGCATAATCACGAAAAGTTTGGAATAAATCTAAAAACATTCTCTACACAAACAATAAACTTTTTAAATAATTACTCACTAAATAGTAAATATGGTTTATGAGCAGTTAAAATCTGTGTATGAAAGAGTCAAGAAACCCTTGATTGCAGGAGTGATTGCATTAGCGATGCTAAGCGGTTGCTCTATTCATTACAACGCAACTTTTGATCATAGAGAAAACAATATTCATGTAAGGGGCAGTGTTAGCGGTCATGTTTATTATCCTGAGAAAAAGAATCATGAACCGCCTTATATAGATATGAGCGGTTGGGTTGTGAAGTAGGTTTTTATTGTGTGGAATTGGTTTTCAGTTTTTAGATATACTGTTTAGTTAAATCTTTTATTAATTTTTTAATATGAAGGTCATGGAGGCTATCATCTAAATGAGAGTAAACATACTTTTGTATTTCAAAAACAGAATAATCTTTTATATTAGAAGAAAGATGAATTTCGTATTTTTCTATTTTTACAGGAAATGATTTTTCTGAGAAGTTCTTAATTGTGTCATCACTCACTTCATTTTTTGCACTAAAAGATAGTTGTGTAGGATCATACAATTTTTTACTATTGTTTAAAATCTGTGAATACATAGCATATTCATTTTCCATCTTATCTTTATTTCCTACATACAATACCTCTGACAAAATCTTGCCCGTATTCTCGCATTTTAAACCTTTTTGAAGATAAATACGTAGTCCAAGAACTTTTGCTATTCCTTCATTTATCTTCGGCAGAGTAGAAATATCTAATTCATAAAAATTACCCTCTTTGTCTATTAAAATACGAACTATATCAGAATGAACATTCCATTCTTCTATCTTAGAAGTTATTTGAGAAGCCATCAAAGTATTGTAAATGCCTTCTAAAGTTTCATACGAGAATGAAGTGCTTTTTATAATTCTTACCACATCTGCTTGCTCTTTAATCAATTCATTTGCCTTCAAATAACTAAGTAAAATTTCCGTTAAATTAAGATATGTTCCCTTCAGAGTAAGCAAATAATTATTATCAATATGTGCTAATACTTGAGTTTCACCGCTTCGTATATATATACCTACACAATAACCTATGCCGAATGTTGCCAAGTATTGCTCTTTAGCATCAGGCGTTAAATATCCGAAAGCTCTTTGATAAACCATAATTACCTCATCATCGCCAGGATAAGGTCTTTTATGTAAGGATAGACTTTTAGACATCATTTATCACCTTAAAACCATTTCATTAAACCCTATCCACCACAACTTTTTTAATAGAATTCTTCTTTTCATTGACCACGAACATCTCAATGCTGTCATCGCCCATGTAAACATAAGCAGTGATTTTGCCGTTACTGACTTTAAAGCTGTTTGCTAATGGATCGTTAATTACAAAAAGTTCTTTTTCAATGCCTTCTTTTTCGCTTAGCTTCTCAACCTCAAACACAAGCATTTTGGTTTTTTCCATGTTCAAAGTTACCACCTATTAATAATAATAGTGCAAAATATTTAAAAATTTATCGGTTAATTGAGTATCATGGCTATGGAGCTAACAAGCTATGATCTGCATCACTGGATAAAACAGAACAAACAATGGTTAGAAGGTGCAAAAATAGAAAAGATTTGGCAAGTTAACGATACAATAATAATGCGTCTTTACAAGCAGGGAGAAAAGCAAAACCTATACATTTCCCCTTCTATTATTTTGTTAAGCAAAAAAGAGGTTGAAAAGCCTCTCTATCCTCCTTCCTTCGTAATGAGATTGCGAAAATTCATCCAAGGCAGAAAAATAGAAGGCATAAGCATGCAAGAACTAGACAGAGTGGTAGAGATAAGCATAAAACCTTCGTATAAACTCATAGCAGAGATGCTTCACACTCGTGGCAATATTCTGCTTTTAGAAAACAACAAAATTTTAGCAGTAATGCATCCTAAGAACTTAAAAGACAGGCAGCTAAAAATTCACAAAGACTATCAAGAAATGGCTCACCCACACAACATTCTTAAAACAACAAAGCAAGATTTTATAAGCATATTACGAGAGCAAGAAGAAGAGATAATTACACGTAAAATCATCAAAAGCTTCGGCATTCCTAAAAAAATTGTTTTAGAAAAAGAACAAGAATGCGGCATAGAAGAGAAGCAATTAATTAAACAAGTGCAAGACAAAAACCTTGAATGCCTGTATGAAAAGCTGAAAAACGCATACGAGCAAGATTTGAAGGAAGAAATTAACAGCAAAATAGAGCAAGAATTTTTTGCAGAGATTGAAGAAGCCCAAAAAAAAGATCATGAGCCGGTAAAAACCAAAATACCCTCATCTAAAAAGCAAAGCATTGAAAATGCCATAAAAAAGCTACAACAAGAAATAGAAAACATACAAAAAACTGCAGAGCTTATAAGCATGCATACAGCTTATTTAGAAGAGTTGCTTAGCAATCCAGAAAAATTAAAATCATATAGCTTAGATAAAAAAAATAAAACCATTACCTTAGAGCTTGAAGGCAAAGAAGTGGTTCTTCGCTATGATCTCAACATTTACCAAAACCTAAATCTTATATATCAACGCATTAAAAAATACAAAGCAAGAATTCAAGAACTTGAAAAGAAAATGCAAAAAATAGAGCAAGAACAAGAAAAATCAAACAATCAAAGTAATAAACCAAGAGTTTTACAACAACAATCCAAACCAAAGCAGTGGTATGAAAAATTTAGGTGGTTCAAAACAACCAACGGCTTTCTATGTGTTGCTGCCAAAGACGCAACCACCAACGAAATCCTCATCAAAAAACACATGGAAAAAGATGATTTGGTGTTTCACACCTTAGAACCAGGATCGCCTTTTGCTTTGCTAAAAAATGCCCGAGACAAAGCTCAAGAACAGGACATTTTAGAATGTGCGCAGTTTTTGATATGCTACAGCAAATTATGGAAAGCAGAGGTTGCGATGGGAGAGGTGTTTTATGTTTATCCTGAGCAAGTCAGCAAAGAAGCACCTTCTGGTGAGTACATGGGCAAAGGCATGTTCATGATAAGAGGTAAAAGAAATATTCTAAAAATGCCGTTAGAATTAGCAGTCGCATACCATGAAGGAAAAATAGAAGTTGCTCCTTTTGTAAAACATGCAACTAACAAAGCAAGAGTAGCCATAGTACCTGGATCAACCAGAGGAAAAGAGCTAATCAAACAAATAAAAGAAAAACTTAAAAACAAAGTGAAAAAGGAAGTATTGGAGGATTTAGATGAGCAGTACATCCTCGCACACATTCCGTACAATAAAGGACATGTTAGATAAAATGGAAAAAGAGGCTAAGAAAAGAAACGCGCCTGTTTTTCAAGCATCTAGCTATTTGAAAAACGATCCTTGGTTAAGATTCATATTTGTAATACTTAGCTCTCGCACTAAAGATGAAAAAACTCTACAAGTTGTAAAACAACTCAAACATAAATGTAATACATGGGAATGCATAAAAAACATGCCTTTAAAAGAATTGGAAAAAGTTCTCAAAGGAGTTGGTTTCCATAGGCAAAAAGCCAAAAATCTCAAAGAAATAGCAAAAAAACTTAAAGGAAAAGAAATATTATGCGAGTTTGATCAGCTTATTACATTACCAGGCATAGGCAGAAAGATTGCAAATGTAATACTTGTTGATATATGCAGTAAAGATGCCATAGGTGTGGATACTCATGTGCATAGAATAGCAAACCGCCTTGGTTGGGTCAATACTAAAACTCCTGAAGAAACAGAAAAAGAACTTAAACATCTCGTTCCTAAAAAATTATGGAACAAAATAAATAAAGCATTAGTGGGTTACGGTCAAACAGTATGCTTACCTGTAAAACCTCAGTGTAATGAATGTGTCATAAAAGAAAAATGTATGTTTTACAAATCCTTGACCATATAAGGTCCGAGAAGCTCATAACCTAACTTTCTGTAATACTCTCTTGTTCCTACGGCAGAGATAACTGCTACTTTCTCCATTTTTTTGTCATACGCAAGTTCTTCCGCTTTCTGCATAAGCTCCTTACCTATACCCTTATGTTGAAAGCTCACTTTTTTTCTCACATGCAAAGGCAACGACATACCCACAACCTTAAGTTCCCGTACTAGCAGAGTTTTAGAATTAAGCTCGGGTCTATAAGGCTTATCAGGTATGCGAGCTCTTAAATATCCCACTAAAATGTCCTGCTCCACATCCTCGTAGCTTAAAAAATATTCTGTTCCCCAAGATGCTTTGTATCTTCGCTTCACAAAAGTGAGATTCTTAGGCAACAAGCCCTCTTTAATCCATTTATGGCCTGCTTCTCTGCATCTTATTTCTCTGCAAGGTATGCCTTTCTCTTTCATAACCTTTTCCACATACTCACGAAGATTGCTCTTGGTTACACCTGCATCAATCACATTAGCAGGTATGTCTCGCTGAACACGCATCACTCTTACCCATTCAGGAATGTAGCGGTAAGCCTCAGCAATGAGCTCTGCTGCTTCCTCATTACTTAACGGCTTATAAATGCCTGCTTTCCACCATTCATAAAGCTCTGTACCTTCAATAACCAAGACAGGATAAATTTTAAGCATATCTGGTCTAAAACGCTGATCACTAAACATGCGCTTAAACATCTTAACATCCTGCTCAAAAGTTTGGAATCCGGGCATAATGTGGTATGCTAGTTTATAAGCAGAATCCTTTAATAAATGGGTTGATTCTACTACATCTTTAAGGCTGTGACCCCTCTTTATTTTTTTTAAGACTCGATCATTAAGAACCTGCACACCTAACTCAACACGCGTAGCACCGTATTTAAGCATCAAATCAATATGCCTCTTTTGAGCATAATCTGGTCGGGTTTCAATAGTTAAGCCCACGCATCTATGTTTTGCGGTTTCATTAAGCTTAATGGCTTCTTCCAAAGTCTTTGCTTTATGCTCATTCAAAGCATCATAAATACCTTTTATAAAATCGTACTGAAACTTCAAAGACTGTGCTAAAAATGTACCACCCATAACAATTACTTCAACTTTATCTGTTTCATGCCCTATTGCTTCTAACTGCTTTAATCTTGCAGATACCTGCTTAAATGCATCAAACTCAAACATTTGCGCTCTTAAAGAGGCTGGTTCTTTACCTGTGTAGGATTTAGGTGCTGTGGTGCTGGAAGGACAATAAACGCACTCGCCTGGGCATGGCAAAGGAGGTATCATAACTGCAATAACCACAACTCCAGAAACACTTCTAACTTTTTTAACCCTTAGCAATTCTTTGAGATAGGATTTTTCCTCATCACTTGCATATTCTAAAATCAAAGAATTCCTAATAAGCATATCAAGGTTGTATTTTTTAGCTATCTTTCTTTTAAGTTCTGCTAATTTTTTAGGAGTTAAAGCACTGCCTTGATAAAGTATGTGATGTATGAGTTCTCTAACTGCCTTTTTTAGAGTTTCCTGCTTCATATCAGAATATCTTAAAGCTTTTCTTTTTAAAACCTTCCTCCTCGATAACCGCTTCAACCTTACGAGGTTTTTTGAAAGGATGCCTTACAAGCTCTAAAACACGATAATTGTCTTTCTTTTCAATGCTAACCATAACTTTAAAATCATACTTTACTAAATCTCTTCCTACTATTTCCACCTCACCAGTTTCAAAATCTGTATAAACTTGGTGAGTTGCAATAACCGGAATTTTAAGATTCAAAGCGAGCTTTTTTAATGAAAATATGCCGTGACTCATGGCTTTATTGATCTCCCAAATGTTGCTTTGATCTTTTAGCTCAACTCGATAAGGATTGCTCAAAGAATCTATGATTACTGCACCTAAATCAAGTTGCTTTTCTTTAATAAAGTCTTTAAGCTTAGAAATAGAAGACCTAAGTTCATGAAGCTCCATCACTTTTTTAATATGAACATGTTGCAGATCTTCTTGCTTTCTATGAATCTGCAAAAGCCTTTCTATAAAAAAGCCGTGCTCAGTATCAAGAACAACAACATCCTTGCCCTGGTTCAAGTAATAAGAAGTTATATGCATAGCAAAAGTTGTTTTACCTGTGCCTGCTTTTCCATAAATACCGTGCAACACACCATGCAACAAACCCTTTTCCTCAAACAACTCTTGAATTATAGCAGACATAATAATGATAAGAAAAAGTAAATTTAAAGTAGTTTTGGGTTTCTTTAGAGGAAAATATTTTAAAAGTTACTATTACATAATAATAATATTATGAAAGTAAATAAAAATAATTATACTTTACAACATACATACAAAAATATTCGTAAAATAGT
>JAADEF010000025.1 GCA_013153555.1 Candidatus Nanohalarchaeota archaeon
CTAGAAAGCAAAATTCAAGGAAGAATAAAAGATAAAATAAAAATTCTTTACACCTATTTGACTCAAGAAAATATAATACCTTTTTCAATTTTAGACATAAAAAAGTTAAAAGGTGAATGGAAAGGAACATATAGATTGCGAGTTGGAAAGTTCAGAATTATCTTTAAAGTGGAGAAAGATGTTCTTTATGTTTATGATATAATAAAAAGGGAGAAGGCGTATAAGTAAAAATTCCCGTTATTTCCCCCTCCACACTTTCCTTAACCTTTTTAATCGCCTCTTCAAAGTGCTTCTTGTTAACTTCTTTCACTTCTTTGCCCTTAGCCCTTGCTTCTCTTAATAGCCTTACTTCAAATATTTGCTTATTTTAGAACTTTAAATACGGTAATGATTTTGATTACTTCTTAACTTTCCTTACTAAATATAACAATCGATACGTAAGAATTTATTTTCTTAACATATTTATTGCCAGTAATCTTATCGTAATTTTTTAATGTTTTTTCAACATCTCCAAATCCTATACCTCTTTCTTTCATTCTTTCCAAAGCATGCTTAGTAAATATTACTTTCATAAACTCACGGAAATGTTTTTACCTTCAGAGAGAACAAATTCTTTTAAGTTAAAATCATCTCTTCTTTTAAAGTTTAATATTTCTATTCCTACTATTTCACCTTTTTCATTATAGTCGACAATGATTCCTTTGCTTATTTCATCACTTTCCACTATTTTTTCATCTTTGTACTTTATATAAAGCACATCATTCTCCTTATCATAAGCTAGATACATATGATCACCATAGTTCAGGTAATATAATTATATGCCTTTTGTAGTTTTAAAATGTTTGTGTTAATGTCTTGTATCTTTTTAGATTTTTTCTTTCTTTTCGCTGTTCTTTTCTATCGCAATTTATGATTGAACTCAATTGAATTCTTATACGAACCTATTATTACTTTTTCATATTTATTTAAACTTATTAATATGTCAATATCGTTTAGAGTTTCTTTCTGGTTAGTATATAACGCGTATGCCAAACTACTCTAAAAGATATAATCTATGATATAATTTAAATAAAAAATTTAAAAAAAGAAAAAACCAAAATGTCTTTTTGACTTATTTAAAATCATGCCCTTCTTTTAATACTTTCCTTAACCTTTTTAATCGCCTCTTCAAAGTGCTTCTTGTTAACTTCTTTCACTTCTTTGCCCTTAGCCCTTGCTTCTCTTAATGCATTCATTGCAGCCTCTCTGCACACTGCTTCGATATCAGCACCGGTGAAGCCTTCTGTTTCTTTAGCAAGTTCCTCTAACTTAACATCTTTAGCCAGAGGCATTTTTCTTGTATGCACCTTAAATATCTCCAATCTTGCTTTTTCATCAGGTAATGGAATCTCTATTATGCGATCAAATCTTCCGGGTCTTAACAGTGCAGGGTCTATAAGGTCGATTCTATTAGTTGCTGCAATTACCATTACTTTTTCCAGCTCCTCTATACCGTCAAGTTCAGTAAGCAATTGATTTACCATTCTTTCAGTAACACCTGAATCAATACCTGAACCTCTTGCTGATGCAATGGAATCTATTTCGTCGAAAAAGATGATTGTTGGAGCTGCTTGTCTTGCTTTTCTGAAAACCTCACGAATATGCTTCTCACTCTCACCAACCCATTTGCTTATAAGTTCAGGTCCTTTAACTGCAATGAAGTTAGCTTCAGCTTCATTTGCTACTGCCTTAGCAAGCAAAGTCTTACCTGTTCCTGGTGGACCATGTAAAATCACACCTTTTGGCGGTTTAATGCCTAGCTTCTCAAAGTCTTCCGGATATTTAAGAGGCCACTCAACTACTTCTCTTAACTCTCTCTTAGCTTCTTCTAAATCTCCTATGTCTTCCCATCTTACATTTGGTTTTTGAATGAGTACTTCTCTCAAAGCAGATGGCTGCACTATTTTGTATGCTTCTAAAAAGTCTTGCATGCTTACTTTTAATTTTTGCAGTATTTCTGCTGGCAGCTTACCGCCTTCAAATTCTTGAACATCTGGAACTATGCGCCTTACTGCTCTTAATGCGGCTTCTTTTACTAATGCTTCTATATCTGCACCCGTATAACCGTGCGTTAGGTCAGCAATTTTATCAAGATCTACATCATCTGCTAACGGCATACCTCGTGTTTTTATTTGCAAAATTTCTTTTCTAGCATTTCTGTCTGGCACTCCTATCTCTATTTCTCTATCAAATCTTCCAGGTCTTCTTAAAGCAGGATCGATATCATCTGGTCTGTTAGTTGCACCTATAACTATTACCTGTCCTCTTCCTTTCAAACCATCCATTAATGTTAGAAGTTGTGCAACTATTCTCCTTTCTACATCACCGTGTGCTTCTTCCCTCTTAGGAGCGATAGCGTCAATTTCATCAATGAATATAATACTGGGAGCATTTTTCTCAGCTTCTTCAAATATCTCACGCAGAGCTTTTTCACTCTCACCATAGTATTTATTCATGATTTCAGGACCATTTATGCTGTAAAAGTTAGCTTCAGCTTCATTTGCTACTGCCTTAGCAAGCAAAGTCTTACCTGTTCCTGGTGGACCATAAAGCAGTACTCCTTTTGGTGGTGTGATGTTCAAAGTTTCAAAAATTTCAGGATGTTTTAATGGTAATTCAACCATTTCACGAATCTTCATGATTTCTTCTTGCAATCCACCTATGTCTTCATAAGTAACAGAAGGAATCTTGTGAGCTTCCTCACTAACTACTCGCTCACTAACATTAATTCTGGTTTCGTTTCCTACAATAACAACTCCTTTTGGATTAGTTGCAGTAACTATGAAGTAAAAAGGCGTACCTAAAACATTCACCACCAATTTATTACCTTTTAAGTATGCCTTTCCATACATCCTTTCTTTAAAGAACATTTCAGGATCCACAGCAAACCTTATTTCTTCAGTAGGTGCAATGGTAATGCTTTTAGCAACCGGAGCATCTACCTTTTTAACTTTGACCTTTTCACCCAAAGAAGTTCCTGCATTACCTCTAGTTATACCATCTATTCTTATAACTCGCAGACCTTCATCTTCAGGTCTCGCTCTCCAAACAATAGCTGCTGCTTTGCTTTGACCTTCTATTAGTACAACATCTCCAGGACTTAAATTAAGTTCTTTCATAACTTTGCTGTCCAATCTCGCTATGCCTCTACCTACATCATTTTTATAAGCTTCAGCCACTTCAAGAATGACATAGTCATCTTTCTTTTCCACCATGTTATCACCTCTAATTTAAAATGAGACCCTATTTATTTAAAAAGTTTTCGGTTTGTTCGAAAAGGTTTAGGATTGATGAGATGCAGACTGCCAAACAAAATAATATGTTTTTAAATCATGAATAGTAGGATGTTCATAACTATCTATTTTAGTACATCCTTTTTCTAATATTTCTATTTTTTCTTTTTTAATTCTTGGTATATTTTTTAATGCTTGTATAATATCTATGTCTTTATAGTAATCAAAAAATAATGGCGCGTTAGATTTATTATTCTTTATGATGTATGCAATATCTACTACCTGTGCTAAATGATGTGGTTGGCTCATTACAAATATGCGGTTTTTTGAAGATAGATCTTCTGATCGTAATATTTTAAAATAATCTCCTTCTAAGAAATTTATATCTATTTTTTTATCTGTGTAACTGTTAGCTTCTAATTGTTGATTATATATTTTAAGTGCTTCTTTCCAATACTGTGAATAATCTAAAATATCTATTCCTTTTATTGTGATATTTCCTTTCTTAATTTCTTTGTTGAGCGCTTCATTTGACTCACTTTCCTTTAATAGATGGAGCGCTATTACGACACTTAGAATACCTGACCCACATCCTAAATCATAAATGATTATGTATTTTTCTTCTGATATATTTAGTAAATATTCTGAGAGAGGAGGAATAATAAGTTCCCTATAACGAAGCACAGAATCTAAGTAAAACTTTATTTCCTGTTCATAAGGTGGATTTACAGAATGATCTTGTGCGTATTGTTTCACCCATTGCAGATAAAGGGGATAAAATATATCATTTATATTGTCGTTTAAAACTATCTTTTTTTTATACATTTTAATCACTCATGGGTGAGAACTTATATATATTTTTACCGAAAGATTTTTAAATTTTTCTACTTGTTTAAATAAGTAACTTTTAAAAAGTTTTCTGAGGTGATTTACTTGGAAAATGAAAAACAATTAAAATGTCCTTCTTGTGGTGGTACTGAGTTCTTTAAAGATGAAACTCATGGAGAAATTATTTGTAAAACTTGCGGTGCTGTTGTGGAAACCAACATGATAGATACTTCTGCTGAATGGCGTGCATTTGATTCTTCTCAACAAGAAAAGAAAATGAGAACAGGAGCTCCTATAACTTTTACCAAACATGATAGAGGATTAAGCACAGAAATAGGAAAAGGTGTAAGCGAGCTTTACAAGGTATCATCTAAAAAAAGAGCTCAATATTACCGTTTAAGGAAGTGGAATAAACGTTTAACCAAATCAAAAGATAGAAATCTTTCTTATACTTTATCTGAGCTTTCAAGGCAAATAAGCTATTTAGGTTTGCCAAAATCTGTACATGAAAAAGTTGCAAGACTTTATGAGAAAGCTATTGAAATGGGGCTGGTGAGAGGAAGAAGCATGGAAACTATTATTACTGCCTTAATTTATGCTGTTGCTAGAGAAGAAGGCACTCCTCGTACCCTCACTGAAATGTCTGCTGCTTCAGGTATAGAGAAGAGAGAGATCGGAAGGGCTTACAGATATATTGCAAGGGAAATGGGCATAAGAATATTGCCTGCAAAAGCTGAAGAATATGTGCCCAGATTTGCCTCTTTGTTAGGTTTGTCAGGAAAAGTGCAGGCAAGAGCAAGAGAAATTTTAAAGCAAACTTCTGATGAGGAGCTTACTTCTGGAAAAGGACCAACAGGTATAGCAGCAGCAGCTCTTTATATTGCAGCAGTTCTTGAAGGCGAGAGAAGGACTCAAAGAGATATAGCTGATGTTGTGGGCGTTACTGAGGTCACCATTAGAAATCGTTACAAAGACTTAATTGAAAAACTCGGCATTGAACAAGAAATAGAACGCATTATTGAGAGTGAGCAAGAAGAAAGTAAGCGTGGCAGAAAAAAGAAAGCAGAACTTATGCAGAAGCTTATGGAAGATGATGAGAAAATAATGCAGGAAATAGAACAGTAATTTAAATTCATCGTCTTTTTTTAATTTTATGGTTGAGCTTTTATCTCCTGCTGGAAATTTGGAAAAGCTTAAATATGCTTTTGCTTATGGAGCAGATGCTGTATATGCAGGCATTCCTGATTACTCTTTACGTGTGAAAGAAAATAAATTTGATTTGCTTTCTCTAAAAAAAGGAATTAATTATGCTCACGATATTGATAAAAAAGTGTACTTAACTATTAATTTTTTTCCTCGCTATTTTGATGAGAACGCTTTTATTAAAAGAATGGAAGAAATTCATGCGTTAGGTGCAGATGCATATATTGTTAGCGACCCAGGCATAATAGACATCATAAGGGATAATTTTAAAGATGCAGAACTGCATCTTTCGGTTCAAGCAAATACCACCAACGCATATGCTGTTAAGTTCTGGTATAAGCAGGGCATAAAACGAGTTATTTTAGCACGGGAATTGAGTATTGAGGAGATAAGATCCATTCATAAAAAGGTTCCGCAAATGGAATTGGAATTTTTTGTGCATGGAAGTTTATGTATGGCTTATTCAGGTAGATGTTTTTTATCCGCTTATCTTTCTGGGAGAAACCCTTTTCAAGGCATATGTAATCAGCCGTGCAGATGGAAATATAAGCTTAAACTTATAGAGGTGCAGGATGAAGATAATGAAATTATAGTTGAAGAAGATGACAAAGGCAGTTATTTGCTCAGTTCAAAGGATTTATGTTTGATAAAGCGCTTAAAAGAACTTAAAGATGCAGGCATTATTTCTTTCAAAATAGAAGGAAGAAATAAATCTGAATTTTATGTTGCAGCTGTGACTAAAGCATACCGCATAGCATTAGATTATTTAAAAGAAGGCAAAGAGCCCCCTTATGATGAATTAATGAAGTTGTTAAGAGCAACTTCTAACCGCAAATTTATAGAATCATATGTAGATAAAATTAAACCTTCTGAGCTTCAAACTTGGAATTACACAACCTCTCAGCAAACACACCAATATGTGGGAAAAATCACGAAGGTGATTTCATCAAATAAAATAAAAGTTTTACCTAAAAACAAATTAAAAACAGGCGATGATGTTGAAATATTAGTTCCTGGAAAAAATCCAGGGTTTTTACCTGCTAAAATAAGGAAAATAACTTACCAAGGAAAGGAAGTTGAAAGTGTGAGTGGAGGAGTCAATCATTTTGTGGAGATTGATTTAGATAGAAACTTCGACATACTCGAATTTGGTATCATCCTTAAGATCAAAAATAAGAACAAAGAACACAAGACTTAATACTAGTAGATATCCAAAAATCAGGCTTCTAATCAATGCCACTATATGAAGCAATATACCTGAAAGAGAATTAGTACTTAATATTGATTGAAAGAGGTAGGATTGAAAAAGTTGTATAAAAAAAGTTATGGCTGTAATCATCAAAAAAGAACTCCAAAATTTAAAGGATATGATGCGGTTAAACACATCATAGAGAGAAAATACTTCTTTTTCTAAGAAAAATACCTTTAATAGCTCTAATATGAATGAAAAAGTAAGAGAGAAAGTTATGAGAAAAAATATAAATCTCCATAATAAAGACGATACTAAATAAAGAAATAGTTTGGTGAGAATGCCTAAAATGATAGAATAAATTAAAAACAGCAATGTTGCTTTGAGACTTTGCTTTAAATTATAAATATAAGGGTAACTTTCTAAATCATAAGTATGGCGAGTAACTCTCCCAGCAAAGGAAAAGAAGAAAAACATTGATAAGAAACTAGATAGTATGGGAATGAAGTAGCCCAAAATTTTATAGTTGTCAATGAGACTTTCTCTTAACATAAAGGCGTTCCAGTTAATGTATATGCTCAACCCTAAAAATAAAAAATATAACCATTCTTTGATACTTATTTGTAAGGCTTTTTTGAAATATGCAATTATCATAAAATATATTTGAAGAAGTAATGCATATATAGTTTATGGATTTGAGGGAAAATACTTATTATTTGATATTGTTTACTTTTTTGCTTTTTGCAGTTATCGGGGCAGTGTATGTTGTAGGAAAAAATATTTACGAGATTCATACGAGTTACACGCTTGCTTCTCAGTTAAGTAATTTTTTATACGAAGGTTCCTCTATATATTATTTAGGGAGTTATTCTTATTTTGAAAATGATTTATTTGTTGATCATGATTGCTACTCTCAATACGATGGAGGAGTTTCTCAAAAAATAATATGCGATAATAAACCTGTACCTTATTATAAAACTTCATATCCTCTGTTGTTAGATCTTACGGCTAAAAATAAATATATATTGATAGAAAGAGGTTACATATCTTATGGTCCTTATTCTTATTTTTATTTGACCGTTACTAACAAAAAATTAGTCATTTTTGAAATAGATGTACAAAATAAAGAACTGATTGAGGCAGGTTTTAAAAATATAATAAAATCTGTGCCTACTAATTATGTTGTAGGAATTTGTTCTAATAATCGTGCATTATTGTGGGTAGATCAGTCAAAAGATATTACTAAATCTGATTTATCTGATTTTATGACTTATT
>JAADEF010000022.1 GCA_013153555.1 Candidatus Nanohalarchaeota archaeon
ACTCTTTTTTTAAATTTGGATCCTAGAAAAGGAAAAGATTGGAAGAAATTATTTAAATTACACGAGCCTTTTTCTTACACAACTAATTTTCCTTTTTGTTATATTACTTTTTATATGGGGTCATCGAATGAAGAAAGAGTATTTATCGCTTCTGAGAAAGATGAACAATTTATCCCACCTGAAGTAATTTATATTTTTGATCCTGTTAATTTTGTTTCTTTTCAGAATCTTTTAAGAATGAATAAGTACAAAGAAGATAATAAAAGTGATATTCTATCATATCTTAAATTACCTGTTGCAGTGGATGTTGTAGAAATAGGAGGCATGTTGGACCCGTTTTTTTATTTGACGGTTGTGTTATATAATAAATTTAAGAATAAGCCTTTAACTCATATCTTTTTTAAGCCTTCTGCTAATATTTTTAAATTTATTATAAGAATGATATATTCAAAATATAGACCCTATGAAATAAGGGTTGATGAAAAGTCAAATGATGAATTAGTGGTTGCGGAAGTACACCCAGCTTATAAATATTTATAAAACAATAAACTTAACGGCAAACTGCATTATACATATCTTTAAAATATTTGGCGATTAAGTTTCTACTATAACTTTAAAAAAGGTGAGACAATGAGACACACACGAAGCAATGTAAAATTTGAAACTTTGAGCAGTGAAGAAATAAAATTTGGAAAAAACAATTTTATTGAAATTGCGAGAAAAAAAGCCATTGATGAAAATGGAGAAGAAAGAGAATTTATCTCTATTAGCCGAGGTTATGTGACTAATGACGGTGCTAAAAAATACAAATCCAATATTGCTCTTCCATTAGATGAAGAATTTATGAATAAATTTAAAGAAGTCATTGCATCTCTTTAAGAGATGCAATTTTTTATTTTTACTTTCTCGCTTACTGATGAGGATAAAAGAATATCTTGTTTTTAATGATTTTAGATTCTTGTAAATAAAAATTAAAAAAGAGAGATTAAAGGAATTCTATGCCTAATTTTTCTTCAATTTCTTTCTTTTTCTCAAAGCTCACTTGTTCTGGTTCTTGGTCTAATAGATGAGGAGCTTCTACTCCCGTGACTATTACCATAACTCTTAATGTTTCACCCATCTCTGGTTCTATGGCTGCTCCCCAAATAACTCTCGCATTCTCATCAAGTTTTGAGGTTACTGCACTTACTACCTCTCTGGCTTCTTTAATGGTTAGGTCTGCACCTCCTAATACATGAATAAGTGCGCCCTTTGCTCCTTCAATATCAACATCTAGTAATGGATTGTTGAGTGCTTTTTGAACTGCTTCTGCAGCTCTATTTTCAGTATCGCTTTGACCAATACCTATCATTGCTAAACCTCCGCCTTGCATTACTGCTCTTACATCTGCAAAGTCAAGATTAATTAATGCTTCTTTGGTAATTAGTTCTGCAATACCTTTGACTGCATTAACCAATATTTCATCTGCTATTTTGAATGCAGTTACGATGGAAACATCAGGAACAAGTTCTAATAGCTTATCATTTGGTATGACTATAAGAGTATCAACAAACTCTTTTAGCTTTTCTAGACCTTTTCTTGCGTTCTCCATTCTGTGTTTGCCTTCCATGCTAAATGGCAAAGTAACAACTCCTACTACTAATGCCCCTGATTTTTTTGCTATTTCAGCAACAACAGGAGCAGATCCTGTACCGGTTCCTCCTCCTAATCCAGCAGTGATGAAAACCATGTCAAATCCTTCAATTTCTTTTTTAATCTCGTCTTTGCTTTCTTTTGCTGCTGCTTCCCCTACATTAGGATTAGAACCAGCACCTAATCCGCCAGTTATTTCTTTTCCAATAAGTATGCGAGCATCTGCATCAGTATAAAGTAAGTCTTGAGCATCTGTGTTAATTGCTATGAGTTTTACTCCTTCTATTCCTACTTGTGCCATTCTTTTGATGGTGTTGTTTCCTGCACCACCGCAGCCAACTACTGCTATTTTTGCCCGAGATTCTTCTAAGATTTTTTTAAGTTTATCATCTATTGGCTTTCTTTGCTTTTTATTAGTGTTTTCTTTTTGCTTTCTTTCTTCTTTTTCTGCATTTTCCCTTTCTAATGCATCACGAATTATACTTTCCATTATTACCACCGCAAACTGTTGAGAAGTATACTTGTTACCAATAATTAGTTTAGAAAGTTTTTAAAATCTTTGTTCTCATAAATGGAGTAATGGTATCAAAAGATATTCCTTCTGCAAATATTGGTATTTTTGGTCATGTAGATCACGGTAAAACTACACTTACTCAAATACTTACGGGTAAGTTTACTGATGAGCATTCAGAAGAGCTTAAAAGAGGAATTTCTATAAGATTGGGTTATGCAGATTTAAGCGTGAGAAAATGTCCTAAATGCGAAGGTTCTAAAGCTTATACCACCTTCCCTAAATGTTTTTATTGTGGATCTGATACCGAACTTTTGAGAACAGTTTCTATTATTGATGTGCCAGGACATGAAACTTTGCTTGCAACTGTTTTAACAGGCACTGCTTTGATTGACGGAGCTATTCTAGTTATAGCAGCGAATGAACCGTGTCCTCAACCCCAAACAGTGGAGCATTTAACTGCTTTGGAAATAGCAGGAATAAAAAACATAATTATTGTACAAAACAAAATAGATTTGGTTAGCAAAGAAAGAGCATTAGAGAGTTATAAAGAAATTAAAGAATTTGTTAAGGGAACGGTGGCGGAGAACGCTCCTATCATACCAATTTCAGCACACCATAATGTTAATGTGGATGTTATATTAGAAGCAATTGAAAAATACATCCCTACACCAAAAAGAGATGAGACTAAACCACCTATTATGTATGTTGCCCGAAGTTTTGATGTTAATAAGCCAGGTACACTTATAGATAAATTAGTAGGCGGTGTGCTTGGCGGTGCAGTAGCACAAGGGGTATTTAAAAAAGGAGACGAAATAGAGATAAGACCAGGCATTAAAAAAGGAGAGGATTATGTGCCTGTAAAAACTAAAATTACATCCTTGCATCAAAGCAAGCAGGAAATAGATAAAGCACGGCCAGGAGGTTTAATTGCAGTAGGTACACAGCTTGATCCTTTCTTCACTAAATCTGATGCAATGGTAGGTAATGTGGTTACTTTACCTGAAAATGCACCGCCAATAAGAAGAGAATTGCTGTTGGATTTACATATTATAGAAAGAATACTAGAAAATAATCAAAAAATTCATGCCCAAATTCAAAGAGGAGATGTTGTTTTAATGAATGTAGGAACCGCTCGTACTATTGGTGTGTGTGTTGATGCAAACAAAGGTAAGGCAACATTTAAGCTTAAATTACCTATTGCAGCTTATAAAGGTGAGCGGGTTGTGCTTTCCAAACAAATAGAAGGTAGATGGAGGCTTATAGGTTATGGTGTTATAGATGAATGAAGTTAAAAGTAATTATGTGCTTATTACTATTGGTAAAATAGACGAATCTTTTCTAAAAGTTATGATTTTTGGCAAAGTTATTGAGAAGGGAGATGATTTTGTGAGGATAGATGATGGGAGCGGAGCTGTTAAGGTGCTTTATAATCATGAAAATCTTGATTTCTTGTCAAAAGTGGAGTTAGGAGATACTTTAATGGTGCTGGGTAAAGTAGTGAAATTAGATAGTGATGTTGTGGTTTTTGCTGATATTAGTAAAATAATTAATGATTTTAACTTAAAACAGCTAATGGAAGAACTAAAAGAAAAAGAAATAAGTTAGTAACGACATTACAGTGATTACAGCCAATATCTTTTTAAATATTTTGGAAATATAAGTATTATTACGGCTTAAGCCTAAAAAAGATTACCAAAACAAATAAATATTTTACTTTCCAATAATAAATTAGGAGTTAAGTTTTAAATGGTGATAATGTGAAAGAAAAAGATTTAAGTTCCTTTAAAGAACTCACCAGCGGAGAGGCAGTAGATGCATTAAAAGCAATTGGTTTAAATCTTTATGAACGAAAGCTTTATGTTGCTTTACTTGCAAAAGGTACTGCGACTGCAGGAGAACTTGCAGAGCTTTCTGGTGTTCCTAGGGCAAGAGTATATGATGTTTTAGAGAGTTTAGCGGATAAAGGATTTGTTATTATCCAACAATCCAAGCCATTAAGATATGTGGCTTTACCTCCTAAAGAAGCATTGGACAGAGCAGCTAATGTTATAAAAGAAAAAATGAGAACTTCTTTAGAAACTTTACAAAAGTTTAAAGAAAATCCAGTAATAGAGCAATTAGAAAAGCTACATCAAGAGAAAATGAGCGAAGTTGATAGTGCTGATCTAGTAGGTACTGCAAAAGGTAAATATGTGATAGATCAGCATGAAGAAAGTATTATAAGAAATGCTAAACAATCCATTGATATTATAACTTCTGATGAAGGGTTGAAAGAACTTTATCGCAGATATGCTTCTTTACTTCAAATGGCACATGAACAGGGTATTAAGATAAGAATATTGGCACCTATAACCGAAGAAAATAGAAAAATTGCAGAAATACTTTCTGATATTGCAGAGATTAAGCATATTGATATAGATAAGGTGCCTTATACTCGTATGATTTTAGGGGATAAAAAGCAAGCAGTTGTACATTTGACACATGATAAAGATACACATCCAGTACAGCAAACTTCTTTATGGACAGGTACTGAACATTTTGTAGGTAATTTTGCTTCCCGTCTTTATGATATGCTGTGGAATGAAGCAAAAGATGTATTTTAGAAAAGCTTTTTTTGAGAAGTTTGAAGTTTTAATAGGGTGGATCTGCTGATAGCTTTATCCAATTTTCCAGCAGAATGGTAGCTTATGTATTTTAGTGCTTCTTTTGTACTATTGAATTTTAAAGGATTTTTAGAAAGAGCATCTCTTATTGCTTCTCGGAGCATCCATACTCCTGCAGATTTATAATATTTAGGGGTGATGATGCGGAAAACAATAAAAGAATATTGAAGTTTTGTTTTTACTGCGAATTCTAATAAGGGCAGTCTTACTGCGTAATATCCTCCTGTGGTGTTGGAAGCGTATTCCTTTCGTGGTTGAAGTATTTCATAATCTTTCCAAGTTTGAGTAGAGGTAGAGAAGGTTTCGTTTAATTCAAAACTCCACAGTCCAGGCAAAGCTAAAATATAAAAGAGGTTGTGATAAGATTGGTGAATAAACAGCATTATTTCTTTGTTTGGAGAGTAGTGTTTTATTTCTTTATATAGCGATTTTGCTATGATGTCATCTACTGCAGTAATGGCATGTTTGGTAGGTATAGGCTTTCTATTGGATTTCAAGCCTACTGAACCAGTAGTAAGCACATCATCAAGTACATACACATCTTTATTTTTTTGATAGAGGTAGAAAAGGGCATCTGATGCTTTCCAATCATCATCGTAGTATGCTTTACTTAAATGTTTGTCTAGTTTTATGTTGGAAGAAATATTCAGGTCTAAAAGTAAGGAAGATGTGAAAGTAAGAGGAATAACATCTTTATGTTCTTGTGGTTGTGAATATGGTTTGTAATCTATTTCTAAATTTAGAGGTTTTCTTTTTGAAACAGCTAATATTTGCAAAAGCTCGAGCTTTTTTGGAAGTAATGACGCAGAATAGTGGCCTAATACTTGTTTTCTAAATTTTATGAATTCTTCTAAATTGTTGAGTGCTTTGAGATAAGTATATTTTTCATAGTTTTGAATGGCTTTTGCTTTTTCCTCTTTATCTGCTACAACTACTAAAGAAAGCTTCCTAGGTTGTGAAGATTTAAGAAGAATAAAAGAAGGAGGCGAGAGCATCATGATTAGTAAATCCAATCTTCGTCTATTCTTTTATAATCTACTAATTCATCAATGTTGAAAAATAGATCTATTTCTCTTTCTGCTGATTCTCTACTGTCTGATGCATGAATGATGTTCTTTCCGATGTGTAAACCATAATCGTGCCTTATTGTGCCAGGAGCTGCTTCTTCTGGATTTGTTGCTCCAACCATTTTTCTTACATTGCTTATGGCATTATTACCTTCAACTACAAATACTACTACAGGACCAGCAGTGATGAACTCAACTAATTCATCATAAAACGGCTTTCCTTGATGTTCTAAGTAGTGCTTTTCGGCTAATTCTCTGCTGACCTGCATCATTTTAAGCCCTATTATTTTAAAACCTCTTTTTTCAAATCGTGATAATATTTCACCTACTATGCCTCTTTGAATGGCATCTGGTTTGAGTATTACTAATGTGCGCTCTATTTTTACTTCATCTTTCCCCATGTCTTTCACCTTTTTATTGTGTGTGTTTTGATGCAGTTCTCATTCTTAACTGCTTTGCTTCTCGATATGCTTTAGTCCATTTAACCTCTCTAGGGTTTCTCATTTCAAAATTTCTATAGCATTTTTTACTGCAAAAGTAAAATATGGTTCCGTCTTTTTTAACATACATTATGCCAGTTCCTGGCTTCAATTCCTTACCGCAAAATTTACAAGTAGGCATAAAAAACACCTTTTTAATCAATTACTCCTGCAACTTCCATGTCTGCTTCTTTGATCATTAATATATCTCCAAGTCGGATAGGACCTACAACATTTCTTATTATGACTTTGTCTTTGTATTTGCCGGTAAGTATTTTACATCTTACTCTTTTAACACCTTTTGTTCCGGCAACTCCTATAACTGCAATGACTTTGGCTGGAACTTTTGTTGACATGTGTTATCCCTCATTTCATAATTTCTTCAATCTTTTTGATAAGTGCTTCATATTCTTTTTTAGCTTTACCTAAATCAATAACTGCTACTGATGAAGCAGCCACCTCAATACCTGCTGCTTTTCCTAACTCTTCTTTGCTATCTACTGCTATGATCGGTATGTTTTTTTCTTTTGCTAATAGAGGTAAATGCATAACTATTTCTTTTGGTTCTACATTTTCTGCTACAACTACTAGCTTTGCGAAACCCCTTTCTATGGCTTTGGTGGTTTCATTTACTCCTTTTTTTATTTTACCTCCGCTTCTTCTTACACTTTCTAAGAAATTATAAACTTCTTCACTCAATTCCTTTGGAATTTCCTTGCCCAGTATTGCCATATTTATCATCCTCCTTTAATTAAATTCATTGTCATCTGATATATAAGGAAGTTAACAAAAGTTTTAAATAATTATCTCCAATAATAATGTGTTATTAGTTTAATTTATGCTTGGGTGATTTTAATGGCTATGCTTCCTCAAGAAATTTCAGAAAGGCTTTATAAAAATGTGTATGTTTGTATGAAGTGTAATGCTCGCATTAGAACTAATAAGCCTCACAGAACTAAATGCAGGAAATGTGGTTCCAAACAGTTAAGAGCTGTGAAAAAAGGAATGAAACTTAAGAAATAATTGACTTAATTTTAATTCTATTTTCTTTCGGATTATTTTTAAAATAATGCAGTGCTTAAAGTAATTAGTAGTTATGTGAAGGGGCCCGTAACTCAGCTTGGCAGAGTGCTCGGCTTCGGACCGAGTTGTCGTGGGTTCAAATCCCACCGGGCTCGTAGCGGGAAATAAATTTTCCCTGCACCCTAAAAAGGGTATCATCGCTTCGCGTGATACCCTAGATGCTCGCTAATGCTCGCATAATAATGGCGGGAAATAAATTTTCCCTGCCAAACCTTTAGAAAAGGTTTGACCCAAAGAAACTTTTAAAAAAAGTTTCATCAAAAAGCCCATCTTCGATGGGAACAA
>JAADEF010000007.1 GCA_013153555.1 Candidatus Nanohalarchaeota archaeon
AGTAATAAACATATTTTTTAAGAGGAGAACCTCTCCATATAAAGATAAGAAGTAAAAAAGAAAGGTATGTGGTAAAAGAAAGCATAACTGCCTTAACTCCGGAAATCATTAAAAACTGGCAGAACTATGACTTTAAGAAATTTGATGTGGTGAGAGAGAAAGGAGAAAAAATTTATACAGGTAAGATTCATCCAGTAAACCAAGTCATAGAGTATGTGAGAAGAATATGGTTAGATATGGGCTTTAAAGAAATGAAAGGAAATAAAATTGTGCAAGCATTTTGGAACTTTGATGCATTATTCACTCCTCAAGACCATCCTGCCAGAGAAATGCAGGACACTTTTTATTTAAAAGCTTCTGCTAATAAAATTGACGCACCACCATCCATCATTAAAAGAGTGAAAGAAATGCATGAAAAAGGAGATGAAAGAAGTGAAGGATGGCAGTACAAATGGAGTGAAAAGTTAGCATCCAAATATGTTTTAAGAACACATACAACTGCACTATCTGCTTTAACGCTGGCATCTTTAACAGAAAAAGATCTGCCTGCCAAATATTTTGCCATAGGAAAAGTATTTAGAAATGAAACATTAGATTGGAAGCATCTTTTTGAATTCTACCAAGTAGAGGGGTTTGTGGCAGATAACAGCGTAAATTTCAGACATCTTTTGGGCTATTTGAAAGTATTTTTCCAAAAAATGGGGTATGATAAAATAAGAGTAAGGCCTGCTTATTTCCCCTATACTGAGCTGTCATTAGAAATAGAGGTTTTTATGCCTGACAAAGGGTGGGTTGAGCTTGCAGGTGCAGGAATATTCAGACCCGAAGTCGTAAAGCCATTAATAGGTAAAGAAATAAAAGTTTTGGCTTGGGGTTTAGGATTAGAAAGAATCATAATGAACTACTACGGATTTAAAGATATACGCGATGTTTATACTAAAAACATAGATTTGTTAAGAAATCTAAAAAGATGGTATTATTAAGGTGTAGAACATGCCAACTGTGTTGCTTAACATTAACCGCATAAATAAGCTCATCGGCAAAGCTTTAAGTAAAGATGGGCTGGAACAAGCATTAACAAGCATAGGCACTGCGGTAGAAAAAATAGAAGGAGAGGAGCTGGAATTAGAAGTCTTTCCAAATAGACCTGATCTGCTTAGTGAAGAGGGTGTTGCACGAGCATTAAGGTACTATCTAGGGGTGCAGAAACACCTCATAACTTATGACATTAAAAAAGGAAAAGAAGAAGTGTTTACTGAAAAAGAAGCATTAACTTTGAGACCGCACATTAGAATGTTCATTGCAAAAAATGTAAAAGAATTTAGCTTTGAAGGATTAATACAGCTTCAAGAAAAACTTCATGTTACGCACGGAAGAAGAAGAAAAGCTGTGAGCATAGGAGTACATGATGCTTCTGCTGTTTCATTTCCTGTTTATTACAAAGCCGTAGACAGCAGTTTCAAATTCATACCTTTGGGATGGGAAAAAGAAGCTTCTATTAAGGAAATTTTAGAGAAACACGATAAAGGCATAAAATATGGGCATTTGCTTACTGGAACCTCCTACCCCCTTTGGATAGATGCTGAAAACAAAGTATTAGCACTACCTCCCATCATAAACGGCATTTATACTGCAGTTAGTCCAAAAACCAAAGATTTTGTGGTTGATGTAACCGGCATGGATGAGAAAAAAGTTGATGAAATCGCAAAAATTTTAGCTTCTCATTTTTATGAGCTAACACCTGAGATTTATGATGTGAAAATAAATGGAAATTACTATTTAGATATGAGCTATAGAAAGAAAAAAGTAAGTGGGAAAGAAATACAAGATTACTTAGGTATAAACATAGATGTGAAAAAAGCTCTTTTTAAAATGGGCGTGGGCTATGAAAATGAAACAGCACTCATACCACCTTACAGAACAGACATACTTCACCCAATAGACATCATAGAAGATGTTGCTATTGGTTATGGATATGATAATTTTGAAGCAGTAATACCTCAAATTCCGGGAGTAGGGGAAGAACATACTTCCAACATACTGGAAAGAACTATTAAGGCTGTGTTTGTAGGCTTAAATGCAATTGAAGTGAAAAACTACCATTTAAGCAATGAAGAAATCATGTTTTCTAAACTCAATTTAACTCCTCAAACCATCATAGAAGTTGAAAATCCTATGAATCAAGAATACTACATGTTGAGAACGCATCTTACACCTCAGCTGTTAGAAAACCTTTCCCATAATAAACTTTATGAATATCCGCAATTCATTTTTGAAATAGGAAGCGTGTTTGAAAAATTAAAAGAAAAAAGGCATTTAGCTTTTGCATATATAGGTAAAGATGCAGGATTTTCCAAAGCAAAAGGCATAATGGAAAGGCTTCTCAAAGAATTGGGCATAAAAGCTGAATTTTTACCTCATTCTTCACCTTTTCTATTAGAAGGAAGATCTGCTTCCATAAAAAGCAAAATATTAGAAGGATATTTCGGAGAAGTACATCCCTCAGTTCTCAACAATTTTGAATTAGAATTACCAACAATTATTGGGGAATTTAGAATCAAATAATTTCTAAAAAAATAAAAAATAAAGAAAGAGCAAAGCTCAGAGGCTTTACTCTTCATTGGTTTCTTCTGCAGGTAAGGTTAGTTCGCTTACAGTGTCACCAGAGATCACTGCTGCGGTGTAGGAATCTACCTTACCAGTTAGTAATGCAGCAGCTGCGTTTCTGGTGTCTTGTGCAGAGTAACCTGCAACAACTAATGCAACCTTTCCAGTTGCAAATGCATCTTCAATTACTTGCACAATTGCTTTGTTTTGGTATTCAGTTCTCCATTGGTCTAAGGTTAAGGTCTTACCTGCATTTGCTAGTTCAGCAACCAAGCTGTTGATTGCTGGACCTCCAACCAATACAATGTTCTTACTGCTCTTGTCAGCACTGCTTACTTCAGTGTCTAGTTTTGCCATGTCTGCAGTTACTGGTTTGAAGGACACATCAGCACTGCCGGTGGTTGTTGATGCAGCACCGAATTGTGGGTCAGTACCCATAGCAATTCTTGCATACATTTGAGTGTCTGGATAGTACACTCTTACAATAGTGTGGTCGTCGTCAGTGCTGTCCTTCTCTGCATAAGTTCCATAGTAGTCAAGGTATGCAGTTACATCGTCATTGGAAGTTCCAACATCTGTGAATTTCACACCTGCAGTAAAGATTGGTGCATCAAAGCTCACATAGTCACTATCGCCATCTTCTGCGATGATCACTGCGTTTTCCACATTGTTGTCGTCTTCTTCTTCCACAATCAGTACTGCTGGTACACCTATGTTACCTGCAGTGGTTGGATCTTGATCTGCATCTAAGCTAATAGTTACATCAATAGCTGTCTCACCAGCTCCGATGTTTACATTATAAACAACGCTTCCTACTTGAACAGCTGCATCACCGCTAACATCTGTTGCTACTGTTGTCCAAGTCACGCCATCCACAGATGCATAAATGTCTGCGTCATCGTTTGTAGTATCCGGTACTACTTTTATGTATCCGGTAGGTACTCCGTAAATAGTTTCTGCACTTATTTCGTCACCTGCTAAAACTTCATCAGTTATAGCTAAGTTTTCTCCGTTGTTTAATTCAATGCTTGGATATACTGCAACTACACCATCGTTATAAGCAACACTTATTTTGGTTACAGGAGTTGTATCTCCGTCTGAACCACCGTCTTCTGCAGTCACAATATAGGTTTTACCATCTACAATCAATTCTAAGGTGTTTCCTTCATCGTTAAACACACCTTCTTTAGTTTCGTATTTCTCACCAGTTAGCACATCTTCAAATTCTACATATCCTCTTTCATCGTCGCTGTATATTCTGGTAACTTTCACAATGTGAGTGTATCTTTCATTTCCTGGTGCTAACATAGTTATTTCATTTTCAACTACTTCGCTACCTTCCACAACATATATGTTCTCATCACTTGCAGAACCTCTTAGTTCTACACCAGTATCGGATGCATCATATACGAAGTAAAGTTCTCTCTCATCTCCGTTAATGTCTTTGAACTTTACATATCCTTTGGAGTCTCCATCGTTCTTTACTTCTATTTCATCTCTGCTTGCATCTTTTAGGTCTGGTACGATGTCTGCAAATTTCACTTTAAAGGATTCAAATACAGGATCTTTAAATTCACTTCCAGCAGCAATGTAGTCGTTGTCAGTGTCAGGTGCATACACTTTTATTTTTATACTAGATAGTGCATCAACAGTACCTACGAATTCTACTTCAGTACCGTCAATTGGATCCTCGTCGTCTCCTATCATAACTTCTTGTCCATCTTCTAATGTAACTTTTTCACTTCCTACTTGTAAGATTGCAATACCGTCAGCACCGTTGTTCCAACCGGTCACGGTTTTAGCGTATACTTCTAATCCTCCTATAGTTCTGGATCTTCCTTCTGCAACACTGTCAGTTACACCATTCACGCTCAAAACAACCTCATCGTTGTTTGTGTCAAATCCTAATACTTTTATGGTGTAAGATACACCGTTCACAGTTACAGTCTTCTCTTCACCCATACTCACGGTTATGGATTCAGAAGACTTGTAAAGTACTAATTTAGTGTCAGTACTTTCAGAGCTTATGGTAAATGCTACACCTCCTAATTCTAAGGTGTTTCCTGCCATGATGTTTCTGCCGTCGTCATCAGTATCAATAAAGTTAACAACTTTGTTAAAGTCCACTCTGTAAGTGTATAGTGGATCTGTTGAAGAAGTACCTAACTCTATTGCAACTACTGGATCTTCATCAGTTTCATATTGGTCAAACTTTATTTGGTTTGAACCAATTTCAATGTATTGGCTGTAGTCATAAGTAGTACCTTCGTCATCTTCCAAAGTACCCTTTGCCAATACACTTGGTAAGTCTTTAGCAGTCAAAGAATCTCTTACCTTGTTTATTGGGTCTCCAACATATAGTTTGTCGCTTGGATCGTCTAAGCTTACTCCGCCAGTTACTTCAGTAGTAACACTACCGCTACCACTTACCACAGCACCAGCTCCGTGTTGACCGATCTCTGCACCAATTGCAATTGCAGCTACCACATCAGAAGTTGCTGCGTTTGCACCTACCACCACTACGGTGTTTTCTGGGTTCATTTCGCTGAATGCTTCCCCTATGGTCTTCTCAGCTAATACTGGAGCCATTAGGGTAGCACCAGCCATAAGACCAGATGCCACACTTGCCATTACTTTCTTTATTCTTTGCATAGTTTCTCACCTCAATATTTTAATTTTCTAATGTATTATTAGTAAGTACATATATTTAAAGATTACTCTAAACAGTTTCTTTCCTACTAACATTTTCAAAACAATTATTTCATATTTAATTTATCACGAAAAAATTATTTTATAATTGTTTCATCAGCAAATAATTCTTTGATATTAACCATAAAAACAAATTCATTCAAAATACTAAAAACCTAAAATAACTTTTAAATTAATTAGCAAATACAATTCAACAATATGATGTTTGAAAAAGATTATGGAGAGGGCATAGTTGCAGTATTACCACTGCACAAAGAAGCAAAACAAACAGGTAAAGCATGCGAAGAACTTGCTAAAAAATATCAACAAAAGTACAGAAGCTACGACATCGTCGTAGAAAACTGCTTTCTAAAACTTAAAATAAAAGATTTTGCCAAAGCACTTCAAAGCACAGAACTTTCCTCTTTCTCCATAACTCATCCTTACAAAACCATTGTTGATTTTTCCTCTCCAAACATAGGAAAGCCTTTCCATGTAGGGCATTTGAGATCAACCATCTTAGGAGAGAGTTTAAGCAGAATGTTAGAAAGATTAGGAGGTAAAGTAATAAGATGGAACTATTTAGGTGATTGGGGCATACAATACGGCAAGCTCATAGAAGCCTACAAAAAATGGGGAAACCCACAAGAATTAGAAAAAAAAGGTTTGAAATACTTATTTGAGCTGTATGTTAAAGCTCATGAAGAAAACCTAACAGGAGAAGAAGAATTTAAAAAATTAGAGCAAGGAGACAAAGAAAATTTAGCTCTTTGGAAAAAATTCAAAGAAATAAGCCTTCAAGAATATCAAAAGATTTATGAGCTGTTGGACATAAAATTTGATGTGTGGAAAGGTGAAAGCCACTATTACCAAACAGCGGGAGAGGTTGTTAAAGAAGCATTAAAAAAAGGCATCGCTTATGAAGATAAAGATGGAAGCATAGTGATTCCTTTAAAGGATAAAAACCTTCCTAATTTAGTGATTTCTAAAAGAGGAGAAAGAACTCTTTACGCTACCCGTGATTTGGCATGCTTAAAAGAAAGATGTAAGCTGGCTGAACACTGCTACTATGTTGTAGGCAGTGAGCAAAAAACTTATTTTGAGCAGATTTTCACAGCCTCAAAACTTTTAGAATACTGCACCTCTAACCATCTAGAACACATAAGCTTTGGATTATTAACTTTACCGCAGGGTAAATTCTCAACTCGTAAAGGAAATGTCATATTTGTGGAAGACCTCCTTGAAACCATAAAAAACAAAGTAAAACAAACTCTTGAAGCTAAAAGCATTCGCGCCAAAGACGAAGACATTATGAAAGTCACGGTTTCCACACTCTCATACTCTTTGCTTTCCCAAGCACGAAGAAAAGATTTCATCTTTGATTTGGAAAAGTTTGTTTCTTTTGAAGGCAACACTGCCATTTATTTGCTTTATACATACAGAAGAGCTAAAAAAATAGTGGAAGGGGCAAAGTATCAAAATCCTGAAACCATAAAACATCCTATTTCTAAAAGCATCATAGTTATGTTGCATCGCTATCCATTTTATCTCAAAAAAGCATATGATAACAAAGATCCTTATTATTTGGCGCTATATGCTTATGAACTTTCAAAACTTTATAACAAACTTTATCAACAGCAAAAATTCATAGGCACAGAATACGAGCAGGAAGGAATTGCCATAACTTTCAATATTTTAGAAAAGTTGGAGGAAATATTTTACATTCTTAATTTGAAAGTTCCTCAAATTATGTGATAAGCATGTTTAAAGCTGTGTTTGTTAGCGGTGAAAGCAGAGCATTAAACAAAAACAGCTATTTTTATAGAGTTGCGTCCATTCTTTCTCAACACCTCAACCCAATGCTAATCATTGCCCCTTGTAAAAATAAAAGAGGTTTTATCAAAGTAAAAAAGAATTTATGGTATTACTGCTTGCCTTCTCTTTTCCACATGATGTTTTTTTCATTAGCTCGCCCTTCTCTAAAAACTAAACTCGTGGTTGCTCAAGACCCTTTTTGGTATGGAGTTATGGCTAAGCTCCTTAAACCAACAGATTCTAAACTCATCGTAGAACTGCACTCTCAATTCTTCTACAATCCTAGATGGTTCAACCAAAGATTTAGAAACAAAATTTATCATTGGGTGGGTAGGAAAAATCTGCAAAAAGCAGATTACATAAGAACAGTTTACAAAGACAATTACCTTGCACATAAACACGGCAAAAAAGTTCTTTACATTCCCAGCAATTATACAGACACAAGCATTTTCAAAAACACAAACCGGCCCCGCACCATAGATGTACTCTTTGTTGGAAGGTTGCATCCT
>JAADEF010000013.1 GCA_013153555.1 Candidatus Nanohalarchaeota archaeon
TTCTCCATCTTCATAGCTATTATCCAACACTTCTTCATCACATACTGCTATGACTTTTCTTCCTTCATATATATGCACTTTCATCCAATAGCGTTTTGAAGTCATAACACCCCTCTTAACAATTTTCCCCATCTTTTCTTTTTTAAAGAAGATGTGTTCCACTTTATGGAACGAGGTATTTCCAAACTACTTATTAACTTGATGAGATTTTGTATATCCATATCAGGTAATTTAAGCGGTTTCTTTTCTTCTCCAAAATAATAATTCTCCGCCACTTCTATCACATGCTTCATGTAATTTACCGCTCTTACAGGATTATACCCTATGGCTGTTTCTTCAGATAGCATTAAAGCATCAGGTTTATTAGAAACAGCATAGTAAATATCAGTTATCTCTGCTCGAGATGGAAGAGGATCTTTAACCATGGATCTTAATAGATGAGTAGCAACAACTACTATTTTACCCTCATTTCGCGCCTTTTCTATGATTTGTTTTTGATAAATTGGTAAATATGCAATATCTGTTTCAACACCTAGATCTCCTCTCGCTACCATGACCCCCTCGCTTTCTTTTAATATACGAGGAAGATTCTTTATCGCTCTTTGATGCTCTATTTTGGCAATAATAAGTGCCTCATATTTATCCAAATATTCTTTAAGCATGCGTACATCTTCACCATGCTTTACAAAAGATTGAGCTATGTAATCAAAATCGTGCTTCTTTATGAAATCTAAATCTTCATAATCTTGTTCGGTTAAAGCAGGCATATCTATATCTCTGCCAGGAATATTAACGCTCTTGTTTTCTTCCAATTTTCCTTCGCTTAAACCAACTACTTCTATCTTCTTATCGTCTGTTTTAAGTACTTGCAGCTCAACTTTCCCATCATCTATTTTTATTATGTCTCCTTTATTCACATAATAAGCTAAATCTTCATAACTTATATCAAAATCTTTTCCAATAACATACACATCTCCTTTTTTAATTTCATGTGTTTTTACATCGCGAGTCCTTATTTCAGGACCTTTTAAGTCAGCCAGAATAGGAATCCCTTCATAATGCTTTCTAATTTCTTTAATAACCTTTTTGAAAAAGGCGTAATTTCTATGAGAAAAATTAAATCTAGCCACTGAGGCAGTTTTAAACACTTCTTTAATTACTGGAAAAGTACTTGGACCTACTGTTGCTATGATTTTTGTTCTCATTTTTTATTCACCAGCTCTAATATAATGTCAGCAGCTAAATTAGCGGTGGTTTCAGAAACATCTAAAAAGGGGTTTAACTCCACAACATCAAAACCAACTAAATTTTTAATGTTTTTAACAATATCTTTAAAATCTTTAAAATAATAACCATTTGATTCTTTGTCAGATACACCAGGTGCTATTGAAGGATCAAAATAATCTAAATCTATGCTAAGATAGGTGGGAATAGTTTTATCTATGTGGGTAGAGAAGTGTTTTATAGCATAGCTTTCTTCTTCTACTGCATATCTCCTCACTCCTTTCACAATCACTCTCACTCTTTTTAGCTCATTTATTCTTCGCATAACTGTGGCATGAGAATAATTCAAAGTTTCGTATTTATCATAAGCATCGTAATGTGCATCTAACGAAATGAGCTGTAATTCATCATGTATAGATAAAAGACTTTTAACAACTGCATAAGTAATAGTATGTTCACCACCTAAAGTAATTATTTTGGAAGAGGGGTATGTTCCTAAGAATGAGGAAATTACTGTTTGTATGCGGTTTAAACTTTCCACAACATCGCCATGTACCACCATTATATTGCCCAAATCATTTAACAGTCTCGTCGAATCTTTTCTTCTAATAGCATTTCTTATGCTGTTAGGACCTAATCTTTGCCCGGGTAAGTATGTTTCCGTAGTATCCATACCTGCCCCAACCACAGCCCATTTTAATTCTTCATTCCAATCTTCGTATAACACATTACTTCTATCCAGATAATAATAATCAAACATCTTTTCACCCTAATAAATCTATGACTCTTGTGTTTCTTTGTTGCAAATCAACAATTGTTAGTTTGCCAGGATTTGCCACATGGCCAACACGGTCTTGGAAAGATGTTTGAGCCTGCCATGTGCTGGCAGAAATTAAAGTAACTCCTTTATAATTAGAAACATCATGGCTGTGCAAATCCCCTGAAGCAAAAATATCAGGAATCACATCAATCACATGATTGTCTATTTCTTTAGGAGCAATGAGCGTAGATCCATAAATGGGTGCTAAATGCCTTCTTTTTAATATTTCTTTCATAACCACAGTAGGTTTATCTCGTGCTACCTTTCTTATATCTGTAAGAGTATCAATTAATGCATTGAAGCTGTATCCGTGATACATTAGCACTTTAATTCCTTTTGCGCTATCTCTACCATGTATTTCTACAAAAGCAGGGTTTGTTTTAAAATGAATATTTTTCATTTTATGAGCATTTTCCAAATATTTTTCAGGTAGGATTGGCTGAGGTTCTGCAAGCCTTACCGCATCGTGATTTCCAGGTATAACTATGATTTCTATGTGCTCAGGTATTTTCAAAAGAAATTCCTCAAATGCTTTATATTGATCATATATATTTTTCATTAATAGCTCTTTTTCTTGATCAGGATAAATACCCACTCCATCAACATTATCCCCTAAAATAAAAAGATATTTTAGACGAGAGGCATCCTTATCATCGCTGTTTATCCATTTTAAGAACCGAGTCATTGCTTTTTCAATAAACTGCGCACTTCCAAAATGTAAATCCGATATGAATGCTGCTGTTAAAGGATCTTCAATTTTAGTAATAGAATCATTGGTTGGAAGAGGTATGTCTGGATAAAATATTTCTTCTACTATAAAATACTTTTTACTGGCATTTAATTTACCTTTTAAAGCTATCACATCATCTTCCACAACATTTTTAGCCACATCATATATTTTTTCATCTACATAAGCAATTATCTCATCTGTGTCATCTTCTATTAAAAATCTAAGGCTTCCTTTCCCATAATCGTCTTTTTCTCGAATCATAGCTATGATGCTTACAGACTCATTAAAAGTGTGAGATTTCAACTTTTCTATGCTTACTATGTTTTTCACACCGTTTCTTTGGAGAAGCAGTGATTTAATTTTCTTATACCTATCACGAAAATAATTGAGAAAGTTATCTACCGAAGTCTTTGATTCAAAATCAGTATTAAAAGTCCATATGTCTTTTACACTACCTTCATAATTCTTTGCCAGATGTTTGGTTGAGGTTCTTAAAACTTCAAATTCTACTTGATCAGATGGAGTTGTAGTTTGCTGGATCAGCTCTTTTAAATTATCAACACTTAGTATGCCTTCTGGAAGTTCGTTTAAATAATCTTTTACTTTTTTTAAACTGATACCGTTAAATAAAATAAATTCTAAGGCTTCCTTACTTATAAGGATATTTCTAGATAGAGCATGATGGTAGAGAGTTTCAACTTCATCTTTTTTATCTCTTATTTCACTTACCATATAAATAAAATCCCTACCTTTAATTTTTAAAAGATCTCTTTCAATAATTAAAAACTATGGCAACTTCAACATCTCAACAAAAAGTTGGAAAAATACCTCTGTATGTATTGTTATTGATAGGAGGAATGTTAATTGGATTTTTAATATCAAGTATTATTCCTCGCGAGCAATCATCTATTTTTGAAAATAATATTCTACCACAATGGCGAACATCCTTACCTTACGGATCAAATGAAATAAACTCCCTCCCCTCTAATACATTTTATAAAAAAGTAGAAATGAAACTGCCTGCTGTTTATGAAGCAAACCATACCGGAGCGTATGTGCTTGCTAAGATGTATTTGACAAAAGGTGAAGGCAACATTTTTGTACATATAAATCCTGTTCTTTATGATGAATCAACAGAACAAAGCATAAGAAAAGCAATAAGATTTGCATTAAACAGAACACATACGCCAGAAGATGAATATGATTTTTATGTTTCATTAGATTCCGAAGCATCTGTATTATCAGGACCTAGTGCAGGTGCTGCATTTACAATCATGGCAATGGCATTATTGCAAAATAAATCTATAAACCAAAGCGTTATGATTACAGGAACCATCTCTCAGACTGGAAGAATAGGATTAAGCGGAAAAATAGCAGACAAAGCCAAAGTGGCAAAAGAACTTGGAGCTGAGCTCTTTCTCGTGCCTAAGGGATTAAGTTACGAATACGGTATAGAACAACAAGAAGAATGTGATGTATGGGGTGGAAAGAAGTATTGTGATGTGGTGGAATACATTAACTTAACTAAAATCGAGGATTTGGCTCGCATCAAAGTAATTGAAGTGGAAACCGTAGATGAAGCAGCACATTATATGCTTTACTAACTTCATTTTTTCCTAAGAATCATTGGCTTTCTTCCTTTATTTCCTCTTCTATAATCTGGCATTCTAAATCTTATCATTTTATTGATCCTTTCCACTTCTTTCCAGTTATTTCTTTCAGCTGCCAGCCTTTTCATTATCATTAGCTGTTCTATGGTTATTTCATCTGCGCTCATTTTATTCACCATTTAAATACATCTTGAATATAAAAGACCATGCCTTTTTCACAAAATCTTGAGGAAGGCTTTGCGATTTTTCTAGCTGTGTTGAAGCACATACTTTATAAAGCTCTATTAAAGCTCCTGCATCATAAAGTTGATTATTTTGCATCAATTCCTTGAATTCTTCTTGCAACTTCCTCGTATCTCTAGGATTAAATATTTCAGAATGAGCTCTTCTTATTTGTTCTCTTATTTTATTGGCTAAACTAAGACCGTTACTTTTTTCTCTAATATGAGAATATACAATAAGTAAAGGAACCCATCTTTTATTCTCTAATAGTTCTTTAACAAGACCATCGTATTTTCCTAATTCATCTGAAGCATCAGGAACAATATAATTCATCACACAATTCCCAACTTTATCAGGTATTTTATCGTAATTTGGGAAAACAGCTTTTGCTATTTCATAAAAGTAATTTATGATAGAATCGTTATTGATGGGCGTGTTAGAAAAAAACTCTTCATAAGTCGGAGGATTTTGAGGATTTTTAAAATGTCCGTCATTTAAAGATTGATATGTTTCAGGATCAAAAACAAAGATCACATAGTTTAATTCTAAGTTTGAAGACAATAGTTTTTCTATCTTTCCATAAGTATAGTTAGTTGAAGCTTCTGTAAATCCATCACTTACTTTTCTAGCGTTATTCACATTCACCACCACTATATAATTATTACTAATCTATTAATAGTATCTAAACTTTTTAAAGTTTTCTCTAAAAAGTGATAAAATATTCTTATATAAAGCTAATTTAAAAATTTTTATAATTAAATTAATCAACAGTAAAAGATGGTGTTTCTATGCATAAAAAATCAAAGAAACATTACAAAATACTTCATATTACACCTTATTTAGAAGGAGGAGGTGCAGAAACGCATATTCGCCTTATTTCTAAGGGAATGGTTGAAAGAGGCCATCAAGTTGCAATATATTTTATGAAAGGCAGTGATTCAACAAAAAAAGAGCTGGAAAAAACAGGTATAAAAATTATTAAAGGCTCGCCAGGCGTGAGAGGCATAGCAAAACTTATAGCTTTTATAAAACAATACAAACCTGATTTTGTTCATGCTCATCTTTACAAAGGTGAGATTTACGGCACTTTTGTAAAATGGCTATATGGGAAAAAATTAAAATTTAAGCTTATTATTTTGCGTCATGTGGATTTTTGGCCTTATAAGCCTAGAAAATTATGGGAATTTTTTCAAAAATATGTGTTTTATCCTACGGCAGATAAAGTTGTTGGAATCTCTTATGCTGTAAAAAATTTTATAAGGGATGAGATGGGCTATAATTTAAAAAATGTTGTTGTCATACATTACGGCATACCTTTGAATCCGCCTCCTTCTAGCCCTAAATACCGCATTCATAAAAATAGACCGACGTTAGGATTTGCAGGTAGGCTAACTTATCAAAAAGGTTTGGATGTGCTGATAAGAGCTTTAAAAATATTAGATAATACCTCTCACAAATTAGATGTTCTTATTGCAGGATCAGGAGAATTATACAATTTTCTAAATAATCTGAAAGATAGTTTTATAAATGTGAATTTAGTGTTATTGGGCTATGTAAAAGATATCCATAATTTTTATGAAAGTATTGATGTGTTTGTTTTTCCCACGAGATTTGAAGGATTTGGATTGGTAGTATTGGAAGCGATGCTTCATAACAAAATAGTTATCGCATCTAAAATAAGCTCTATTCCAGAAGTTGTAGGAGATGCAGGCATTCTTATTTCTAAAGAATCTCCTGAAGAGTTAAGTAAGGCTATAGAAACGTTTTTGAGGATGTCAGAAAAAGAAAAGAAAAAACTCATGCAAAAAATAAAGAAACAATGTAAAAAGTTTGATATAGAAATTATGCTAAACAAATATGAAGAATTATATAACAACCTTTTAAAGAGATAAATAGCGAATGAACAAATCCAACCATTCATCTATTAACCGTGTAATTAAAAATTTGTCAATAACGGTGTTATATGCATTATTCCCAAGAGTAGATCGTAATTCTTCGTTCTCCAACAACATTTGTATTTTCTTTGAAAAACAACCATAATTTTGAGGAGAACATAAATAACCATTATATCCCTCCTGAATTTGAAGAGCTATACCTCTTACATTCGACCCCACTACTGGTTTTTTCTTATACATTGCTTCACTAACCACTAATCCAAAACCTTCTCTTAATGATTTTTGAATCACTACTTCACTGGAGCGTTGAACTGCATTAACTAAAATATCGCTGTTCACTGCCAATACTTTAATATCTTCTGCATATTTACTTTTATTTGCCACTTTAATAACTTGATTATAAACTTGTTGCCCTTCAGGATCATCTGAAGCAAAAGAGCCCAACAATACTAAAGTAGCTTCCTTTTTACGTCTAACACTTTCAAATATTTTAATTACTCCTACCGGATCTTTCCATTTATCAAACCGAGATATTTGAGAAATAATTGGTTTATCTTGCGGAATGCCATACCTTTCCAAATATTTTGAAATTTTTTTAGATCTTAAACTTTTATTTTTAATAGATAAAGGATCTATCGCAGGCATTACGATGTGATAAGGTAGTTTTAAATCAGAATTATAATATTCTTTGGCTGAAATCACCAACCCATCATATTTGTTAATCATAGGAACTAAATATTTCCATACTTCTTGAAAAGGAGTGCTCAAATCAATGTGCAATCTTAACAGCCACGGCTGTTTTTTCGCATAATATTTTATCAGAGGTAATGGTTGAGGATCGTGCACCACCACTAAATCATGATCTAAATGAGTAAATAAAGAAAATCGTTTATTTACTGCTTCATATAACTCTTTTTTGCGGGAAGATAAATGCACTGCATCTCCTTGTAAAGCATTGTGAATAGATTTAGTTATGTTAAAAAAATCAGCATAACCATGCAAAATCCTCCAACCAAGTTTTAGTCCCTCTTTATTTAGAAGGGGAACCATAGAATTAAGCATTTCTGCAACACCACCACCTTGATAAGTAGAATTTATAAATACAAAATGTTTG
>JAADEF010000050.1 GCA_013153555.1 Candidatus Nanohalarchaeota archaeon
TTTAAACCAAACTTATAAATTAAAAATAAAAACACCTCAATATTCTAAAACCTTCTTGATACTTAGCACAACATAGCATTTATTATTTTTTAACCAAAAATACTGCAATAAAGAACACCATCATTGAAAACATATCTTCATTTACAAATTTCTATTTCGCATAAAAAATCTTTCTTTTAAAAATTTACAAAATAATAAAAATTTATGACTGAAAGAGATTTAAATGAAAAGCAAGAAAATGATAACTTAGATGAAGAAAAGATAGAAAATGAAGAATCCGCTTTTCTTGAATCAGAAAATCCCGATAAAAAAGAAAAAGAACTAACATATACTGAGATTACAGAAATATTTGAAAACTTTTTCACAAGTTCTTATGAAACAAAACTTTTAGAATATGTGGAAGAATTAGGATGTGCTTTAATTGATTATGAGGAGCTTGACAAATTTGATGCAAGAGTTGCAGAACTGCTTCTTGAAAAGCCCGAAGATATAATAACTTTGGCAGAAACTGCCCTTGCAAATCACCCCCTTTTAGGAGATAAAGACTTAAAGGTTCGCTTTAAAAACCTGCCAGAAAGTCTAAAAGTTGAAATAAGAAACATAAGAAGCGATCATTTGGGGCGGTTTTTAGTAGTAGATAGCATCATTAAACAAGCTTCAGAAGTAAGACCTGAAATTATACAAGCAGTTTTTGAATGTAATGTGTGTGGAAATAGAATTGTAGTAGCGCAGAATAAGGATACGCTACGAAAGCCAGCAGTGTGTCCTGCATGCGGTAATAAAAAAGGTTTTGACATAGTTGAAAGAAAAATGAGAGATGTTCAAAGAATAGAGGTTGAGGAGCTTCCTGATGAATTAGGAGACAATCCTCAGCCTCGTAAAATAGGAGTATTTCTCAGAGATGATTTAGTGGATCCTAAATTTCAGAAAAAAATAGTACCTGGTAGAAAAATCAGGATCTACGGCATATTAAAAGACATGCCACTACCTCAAGCAAAAGGAGAAACAAAAAGACGCGACATATACATAGAAGCTAATTATGTGGAAAGCATAGAAAAAGAATTTGAAGAAGTAGAGCTTACAGAAGAAGACCTTCAAGAAATAGAAAAGCTTGCCAAAGATCCAGATATTTATGAAAAATTGGTTAAAAGCATTGCACCCAGCATTTATGGATACGAAACCATAAAGCTTGCTATAGCTTTACAGCTATTTGGAGGAGTTAGAAAAGTAAGAAAAGATGGCGTAACTACGCGAGGTGACATACACATTTTACTTGTAGGAGATCCAGGTGCTGGAAAATCTCAAATCTTAAAGTATGTAGCAAATCTCGCTCCCAAAGCTAGATATGTAGTGGGTAAATCGGCATCAGGTGCTGGTCTAACCGCAACAGTAGTTCGTGATGAATTTGTAAGAGGGTGGGCATTAGAAGCAGGTGCATTAGTATTGGCAAACAAAGGAATTGCATGTATTGATGAGCTTGACAAAATGGGAAAGGAAGATAGAAGTGCTATGCATGAAGTAATGGAACAGCAAACTGTAACTGTAAGCAAAGCGAATGTTCAGGCAACACTTCAAGCACAAACCACTATTTTAGGTGCTGCCAATCCTAAATACGGAAGGTTTGATCCATATGCCAGCAGTTTAGTAGAACAAATAGATCTTCCAGAAACTCTTTTATCTCGGTTTGATTTAATCTTTCCCATCATAGACAGGCCTGATAAAGAGAGAGATACAAAATTAGTGAAGCACATTTTAAAAATGCATGAGGAACCAGAAGAAACAGAACCAGCCATAGAAAGAGACCTTTTCCGCAAATATATTTCCTATGCCAGAAAACATATCAAGCCCAAAATGACACGGCAAGCTGAAAAAATGATTGAAGAGTTTTATGTAGGTTTAAGAAACAAATACAATCAACAAGGAGAAGTAAAAGCAGTTCCCATCACCACTAGACAGCTTGAAGCCATAATAAGATTGGCAGAAGCATCTGCCAAAGTAAGACTAAGTGAAAAAGTAACTAAAAGAGATGTAAATAGGGCAATAAATCTTGTAAAAGAATTTATGCAGACCTTAGGATATGATCCTGAAACTGGCGTATTCGATATTGACAGAATAGAAACAGGTACAACAACATCTCAGCGCAACAAAATGATGCTTCTATTAAAACTCATTGAGGATTTAGAAAAAAGACTTCCCGAAGGCATGGTGCCTGTAGAGGACATCATAGAAATTGCAAAGCAACACGGCATGGATGATGTAGAAAAACTTTTAGCAAGACTTGAAAAAATGGGAGACATATATAAGCCACGACATGGATTTGTAAAAAGAGCATGATTATAGTATGGACCGGTGGGGATTTGAACCCCAGGCCTCCCCCACGCCAAGGGGGCGATCTTCCAGACTGATCTACCGGCCCAAGCTTAAAGAGCAAAACTATTTGCTCATACCTCTAATGACCATAGACCGTGCAAATTACAATATGCTCTAATCTTTATTATTTTAAAATCTTTTGGAATTTTAACCCGTGGCACTTCTCCAGGATTAAAAAACTTTTTCAAAGAAAAACCATTTTCTCCTATGAACTCAACCCATTCAATATAATGTTTTTCCTCCATAGGATGTATTACTTCACCAATTTGAACATACTCCCCCTCTACAAACGGAAGATGCTTTTCTTGTCCCGAATCTTTCTGCTTCTCTTCCATTCTTTGCATAGCTGAACCACAGCACAAAGGCACATTACCTGCGTCTTTAAGCATCTCTACTTCATTCCCACAACTCTCACATAAATAAATATCTTTACCCCTCATAACACCACCTCTACATCTCCTTCATTATTTTCCAATCCACCACTGCTCGTTTCCTTTTTTATCTTTAATAATTATGGCATCGTCATATAATGGGCTTTTTTCATTAGATAAAATAACATACGCCTCTTTGCCGTCTGATAAATAAAGTTTCAAATATTTTGAGGCATGAAGCAGAGTATCTAAATCCAGTAAAGGTATGTACTTAACATATTCTTTATAAGTTTTTAAAGCATTTAAGTAGGCGTTAACTTTATCAATATCAATATCATAGATTTCCTGATCTTTGTTATAATATTTATAAAGCACTATTTTTTTAAGATTGAGAGGAAAGTGAGTAGAATTTCTTTTAATAATGTAATATAAGATTCCTAATATTATAAGAAAGCTGACTATAATGAAGCCCCACATGTAAGGGTCGTTTGAATGCTTTGATAAGTATGTATAAGTTTCAGATTTTGCAAAGCTTACTGCAGAAGAAAGCTGTTTTAATAATGAACTTTCAGAAGTATTAGATAATATTTCTTCCAAAGAGTTATTAGTATCTTCGCTTTCTTCTTCTATTATTGCAGTTTTAACAACTTTCATAGGTGTAGGTTCTTTACTTTCAGAGGGTTGAGATATAGAAGGTAAAGCTTTTATAAGTGTCTGAAAAGTATATGTTTTATCTCCATACTTAAAAGAAAGCTTTGCATTATAGAGGCCTGTCTCTTCATAAGTATAAATAGTTTGAGGGCTGTGTGTAGTTCTATCTATGGTTCCGTCTCCATCAAAATCCCATTCATAGGTAGATAAAAGATTTTTTAAAGGGTTTCTCTTAGAAATCAATTCAAATTTTACTGTTAAAGGAACTTCCCCCTCATCAGGATTAGCTTTTAAGGTAAATTTAATATCATTAGTTTCATTTTGCTTGAAAGAAGGCTTAGATTTGTTTTCCTGTTTAGTAGGAACGGTAAAACCCCCTCCACCACCTGTTTTTTTCTTCTTTTTTTCTTTTTGTTTTTCAACTTTCTTTTCTATAACTCTAATTTTTATAGAAGAAATTTCATTTAATAGTGTGTTCTGCCAAAATAAACCTACTTTAATAGTATAAACTCCTGGTTCTGTGTAAGTATGGGTTACTTGTTTTTGAGAGGTCGTGAGATCATAATGTCCATCTCCATCAAAATCTACTTTAATTTTGCAGTCATCACAGTAATGTGAAATGTGAAGAGTTATTGTTAAAGGAGGTTCACCTTTTAAAGGCGAACAGCTCACCATCAAGTTTCTGTTAATGTTAATGTCTTTCTTCCCTTGATATTCTACTGCTCCTATGTCTGGAAGAATATCTCTTGCATTGCCGTAATAATCATAAAGCAAATCACTTCCCAAATACATACCTTTATCCGCTACTTCAGGCACAGCATCAAAAGTCAAGTTAAGCTCATAAGGCAAACCAGTAAACCAAGAAAGAGGTGCATTTTGTATGTTAGGTGTGTTTTTAATAATGCGGGCTCCGTCTGTCGCTAAGATGCGATGAGTAAGTAAATTATTCACAACATACACCTGCGTGTCTCCATATCTGGCATGTATGGAAGCATATACATTCTCATCAGGAGCAATAACCACATTCCCGTATACTTTGGTTTGATTAGCTCTCCATAATCCAATACCTGTGTCTAACCTTTTAGAACCGTCATTATAAACAATATTGTTTCTTACAATTCCTCCTATGCAAGGATACTTAGTTTTATTATCAAAGCTTCTTATGTTGCTTTCTCTATATTCGCCTAAACACATTTGTATTCCTACTGGGTTGTTTATGAAAAGATTATTTTCAACTATTACATCCTTACAGCCTCTCCAGCATAAAAATGCTTGAGTAATCCGTCTTCCATCTTCACAATAAATTCTTTTAAAGGTGTTATTAAATATTCTCCATCCTTGTATAGCTAAAGCATCAAATCCATCTGTATAGCAGGAACCACCACCTAATGCATCTTTAATATGCTTTCTTCCTTCATCTGTGTACTCCATCACACTATGAGCCAAAATACCATAATCATTAAATTTGGTGTTGGGTGCGTCCCAATCACCCTGAGAAGGGTTCACTTTAATAAGCATCTCACCAGAATCCAAAAGATGTAAGCCTATAAGCTTAGCATAATTAGCTCCCCCTTTTAAATGGATGGGGTGGTAATTAACGTGTTTAATAGTAAGGTAAGCAATAGTTATGTTTTCTGCATATAAATTAATGTACTCGTTCGTGACCCATCTACCATCTAAAATAACCTTAGATGGATTTCTTGATAATGAAATAAAAGTTATATTCGGTTTTCTGAAATTTAGCACATTATAGCCTATGTAATAAGTTCCATCTTTTAAGTAAATGGTTGTGTAAGGGGGTGCATTCTCAACAATATACGGTAGTTTAGATGCATTTTCAGGTCCAACAATAATTGTATTATTATAAATAGGTATAGGAATGGTAAAGTTCATTTTTGAAGGCATAACTACAATAATAATGGAGATCTCAGATTCTTGATTCTGCTGATCTCTTACTGCCAAAGTTATAGGATAGCTACCTACTTGATTTGTTTTACCATGAAGTGTTCCAGTATTAGGATCAAGCACAACACCTGCAGGTAAAGAACCCTCCTTAATGTAAAAAGTGTAAGGTGGCACACCACCATATGCTTTTAAAGTATATGAATGTTCTCGATTTGTTATCCAAGTTATTGGTTGAGATGGTGCTGATAAAACTAAATCAAAACCATTTTGTGAGATCATTATACGGTTTTTAGATTTAGATATAGTTACATTAGGAAGAGTTATCAATCCCCATTTGTCTGGTTTAACCACTCCTTCCTGAATAACTTTTCCGTTTTGAACATTTCTCCAATAATAAGTTTGATGAGGTAAAACCTTAAAATTTTGAAGCCTTCTTGGAGTTATCCACACATCTGCCTCATCAACAGATGCTTTATCACATAAATAAATAGTAACTTCCCATCTATCTGGTTCATCAACTATGCTTTTTGGATCCCACATATAGTAATAATTAATTTTTCCTTTGTTTGGAGCAGTCTCAGGAGTCTTATTTAAAGGTGTATCTAACGAACCATTAGTAAAAGCAGGTAAGGATTGATTCTTCAAAAGAATAATGGTGGGATATCTATCTCCACCGCAAGGAAATGCCATTCTTTCTCCATGCCCGTGCATACCCCATTTAAATACAAATGGTTGTTTAGTGTCGTGTAAAGCTTTAACAGTATACCATGCTTGTGCCCACCCTATCGCATTATCATTCCTTCCATTAGCAAACACTGCCCAAGGCATTGATTTAGAAGGATTATCATAAATGTAGCGAGTTGTATTCCAATATTCAAAAGCAGACATATTGGTATGGTCATAAGTTATATTCCACCCTACTTTTCCATACACTCCTTCAAATGAACCCTTAAACTGAGGACTTAATGCAGGATCATAAACTCCCACATTACCTACGATAAATGCAAACATTTCCGGATGTCTTAAACCCCACATAACTGTTCCTGAACCACCCATTGAGTTTCCGCCAAGAGATACATAGTTATAATCTATGTTATAATGCTTATCCATAAAGTTTTTTACAAAATTCCAAATTCTTATTTGAGTGTAGTTATAAACTTTTCCCTGAAAATAGGACTTTAATGTGCCGTAATTCTCGTGATAAGCAGTCCACCAATCATAAGGATATTGATTAGTTGCTAAAAGAATAGAACCTCTTTCTGCATTATACCACCACATGTACCCGTAATTAAACCATCCATTCCAGCAGTGCAAACCAATATGTAAGGGTCTTTTCTCACCAGTAATAGATTTATGTTTTGGATTTCTAGAAATCCTCACCACGTAAAAATCAGGTCTAGGCTTGTTGGATTCATTACGTTCAGGAAAAGCCCATTTAACATAGTACCACCTCTCTATTGGCCCTTTTACATATAAAGCGCCTTTTTCAAAAGAATGATTATATAGTAATACTAACCCAGTACCTGGTTTTTCATGAATTGGATGAGATAAGCTGTTTTTTCCTAACTGTACATCGCTATAATCTTCCTGCCCATCTATAACCTTAACAACAGCATAATAATAATCTCCTTCTTCTGTATTAGGTATTGCATATACATACTGATTATAATTAGAAATAACTTCATCATAAATAGGATGTCGAGGAATTATCCAGCTTTTAAATCGTTTTTTAATAACAGTTGGGTACATTATACCTCCGTAAAAAGTAGGAAGCCATCCAGATAAAGGAGAGACCTCGGCAACTAATTCTGCATTAACTATGTTCTGAGAGGTTATAGGCTGAGTAGATTTGTATATTCTATATCTTATTTCTCGAGGATTATAAACTTTCCGTGGATGTGATCCTTTTAAATATTCACTTCCATTCACATCATTATGATCAAAAACATAAAAAGTATCATTCCATACTAGCAAAGTATCTCCATCTTTGCTGTAAACCGTATCTAAAACAACAGAACTGTCTACATCATCAGCATTAGGCAAAGATTTATTACAAGTAACATCTATATGATAATGAGGCTTCAAAGTAATATTATCTGCATAAATAAAGCCAGGAATATATGTGGATCTAGCTTGAGAAATAAAACGGCGTTCAGGTGACTCATTCAAAGTTAATGTTAAATAAGTTTTCCCATCTGCTAAAGCCATTTGTATAGGCTCTGTAATATCAGCAATATAATAATTGCGAGGTAAGAAAGGTAAACATCTCGAAGGATTGTATTCTGTTAAAATGCACGCCGTTTTACTTG
>JAADEF010000063.1 GCA_013153555.1 Candidatus Nanohalarchaeota archaeon
TCCACACTTGCTAGTAATTCTAAAACTAAAACTCGCATACATAATTCCCTTATACCTATAAGTCTTAAACTCTCTTCCACACTTGCTAGTAATTCTAAAACCAACAGAAGACAATAATATAAAAGAATGGGTTGCTTTTGAATGGGCTTCCACACTTGCTAGTAATTCTAAAACCCTGCGATTATGAGGGGATGGAGGGATTTGGAGGAAATTTTTGGCTTTTTTTGGATTTGTGGGTAAATTTTTTGGTTTTGGAAATGTTGTGGTTTTAGTTGAGGTCATCATGGCTAATAAAGGAATAAAAGGTTTGTCCTTCATTCCAATAAATAATAAAATGGCGAAACACATATTTAAATTTATCACGGAGTTCATGCATATGCTCTTCAAGGAGTTTTAACCTCATAGTTCATTATCCTTGGTCATCACGCTTTCAAGCAAATCTTGCAAAGCTGCTTTTTTAGGATCCATTATTTTGGAAGATTTCCTTCGAGCAGTTCTTTTTTCCGCATTATGCAGTGCCCTTATCTTATCATATAGATCCATGCTGTCAAATTCATCCGCCATTATTTCATCACCTTTTTAATAAATGTTTGAGCTTTCTTTTGTATGAATTCTATATTTTTAAGAACTTCTTCTTCTGTCCAGCTTCCTTCCATACCTTTTTGTAAAGAAACTATCTTACCATCATCCCTCACACCAACCGTTAACCTTGAATCAATAATACTTTCTTCTTGATGTGTGGGATCATAAAAAATTACATCTCCTGCCTTATAAGCAGTAAGAGATACCACAGCATGATTCAAAGGAAGCTTTCCTTCATACTCCCCTTCTATTATCTCATAATTCTCGTCTAATTTAGGGATTTTTGCGGTTGTCAAAGCAGCCATTGCCGCCAAAGCAGCAGCATCATAAAGGTTGCCGTCATCATTCACCACATAAATATCCATAAACACGGTCCAAACTTTCTCACCAGGAACAATTACAAGCTTTTTAGTATCAATTACCTTTCCTTCTCTTATCCCTCTATCAATAACCCTGCCTAATTCTATCTCATCCTCTCCTGGTGGACCTGCTTCAAAACTAGAAGAAGCCATAGGCAAAAATTCACACATCGTAATCATCACACCTTCATCAGGCTTATCAGGATAAGGCTCTCCAACCTGCATTTTAATACCTACTATTACTTCAGTATCTCCTAACTTCACCCGTGCAGAACCTTCTGCATTCTCCCCAATTCCTTTTTCAATAACCACTTTCCTCCATTCAGAAAGCTTTCTACCGTCTCTTCTCGCTTCTCTTTTAAGCAACCTTACTAAATAATCTTTTGTAGTTTGAGTAATCATTTTACCACCTCTGATAATCTAGCTAATGCTGCATACCTTTCCTTTAAAGCTTCTACTTGAAGCCTATATATTTCCTCTGCGCCTTTTTTTGCCAAGGCAATCATCTCTTTTATCTCCTCTTTACTAACAATTCCATCCATTTGTAAAAGAGTTATTTCTCCTGTTGAAGGTATGTATGCAAAAGGCATATCAACAGCATCTTCTGCATCTTCCTCTTCTTTGGTAAGATCTAATAAAATATGCCCATTTGCTCTTCCAGCAGCAACCGCCGGCATCAAATCCTTCATAGCAATACCTGCATCCGCCAAAGCAACAGATGCAGCAGTCAAAGCAGCAACTCTCGTTCCTGCATCTGCTTGTATAACTTCAAGATCTACATCAATCAAAGTTCTAGGGTATTCTTCCAACAGCACTACCCTTGATAATGCATTTGCTATAACTTTGCTTATTTCCACAGATCGTTTATCAGGACCAGGTTTCTTCCTGTCTTTCACTGAGAAAGTTATCATGTTGTATCTGCATCTCAGTATGGCTTTATCTCTATCTTCTAAATGTTTAGGTATGACTTTTTTAGGACCATATACTGCGGCAATAACAATAGTTTTACCAGATTGCACCATTGCAGAGCCTTGTGCCCTTTTAACCACACCTGCTTTAATAATATAAGGTTTACGAAGTTCATCATATGTTCGTCCATCACTCCTTTTCACTTTCTTTGCTACCATCACCATCACCTAATCTTTTATCTAAAAGTTCTGCAACTTTTTCAGTTAAACCCTTCATTACAGAATGCTCTTCCACATAAAAAATAGCTTCAGCAGCAATTTCTGTATTTTCACCACTTATCCAGATCACACCATTTTGCCCCACATAAATACGCGTGTTGGTCTTATCCTTAATAAGCTTAATCATACTGCCTCCTTTTCCTATAATGCGTGGCACACGAGAAGGAGTTACATTTATAACCATTCCCTTGCCAAGCTTTTTAGCTTGCGGATCTTTTAAACTCACATTCACAAATTTTGTTCTCGTAACTTTTGAAACTTTGGCAAATACCAAATCACCCACATCATAATAATCCGCAAGATCACTCTCCTTTTCCACATAATCTTTCACATCAAACATACCTAAATATGCATCATATGGAGAATTAATATCTATAACCCAAAAACTAACACCAATATCCACAACTTCCCCTATTACAAAATCGCCAACCTTAGGAATATAAACCCCATTTAAAGGTACTACATTTATTATGCTTCCTTTCTTCACTACCACTCCAACTCTTTTAGAAATAATTTTACTACCAACGCGATAAACATTTTGTCCAGGTATAACATCTAAGCTATCTATAACCACACTACCAGGATAAACAATCTCTACTTCTTTATTATCATTCTCTTCCATCAAATCACCTCTTTTTTTCCTCTATTAGCACCTCTCCTTTTGTAACTTTATTCAGCGCAGAAAACAGTTCATTCATTAAACCCGCGGGAATCTCAACCTCACAAACATAATAAGTAGAGGACCAATCTTCATGTTTTATAGTTGAAAAACGCATAAGCTCATGTCTTGCTTTACCACCATATTCCAGCGGAACCTTTACTACATAATGCTTCCTTTCTAATTTAATGGGTATGATGGGCCTTAAAGCTTTAATGGCTTCCTCTATCTGCTTTTCCACAGGTTCAAGAGGCTTGACCCTAAATTTGGCCTGCTCTAATGCATGTTCAACACGTGTTGGAGTCAAGGGGGTGCTGGTGCGAGCATCAATTGCATTCGCTACAATAAAACTAACAATTCGTTTATGCTTCTCTTCCTGCAATTCTTTTCTTTGCTCCTCAGTTAGTTGAATCTCTCCCTTTTCTAAAATAATCCTGCACATCTCATAAAAATCTTTGTCTCCAAACACATCATGAATGTCTTGTTCTTTAGCTCTTAAAGCCTTTCTAACATCGGAAAATATAGAATCCCCTATCACAACCTCGCTTAAATCATCCAGCTTACCTTTTTTCCATAAGCTATATTTTTCCCATAAAATAGGAATTTCAAATTTCTTGCCCTTATAAGTGTAGCGGGCAATCACTTCCTTACTTTTCATAAACTCACACCAAGCTTCTTCATCTCCTCTTTAGAAAGCTCTCTAAATCCTTTATCATCTATCACTCTCAATATAAGTTCATCGTGTTTGCCTTTTCCTTCCAGCTTAATAACCTTTATTGCTAAATCAGCAGCTTCTTTTAAATCCAAATTTTCTTTCCATTCTTTTTCCAATAGCTCATTAGCTTTATCTTCTTCCTTACCCACAGCACGAGCGTTACATTCCAACAGCACACCAGAAGGATCGGTTTGATAAATATGCTTACCTGTATTATCAATACCACCTATAAGCAAACTCACACCATAAGGTCTCACACCAGCATATTGTGTGTATGCTTGAATTCTGTCTGCCAAATATTTAGATACACCTATAATACTCACAGGTTCATCATAAAGTAATCTGTGTTGTTGGGCTTTGACTCTTGCAGCATCAACTAATACACGTGTATCCGCGACAAATCCTGAACTAGCAATACCTACAAAATGATCTACTTTAAATATCTTTTCAGTAGATGTAATAATATTAGATTTCTTTTTCTTTGCTCCAAAAAGCACGCCGTCTTTATACTTTAACGCAACAACAGTACTACCTTTCTTAACTGCCTCTCTTGCATATTCTACCTGAAATAATCTTCCATCAGGAGAGAACACAACTATTGCCCTATCATATCCCATACTCTCTGGTGTTAGTTCCATCAAATCCACCTCTAACTAAAATAAAGGTTGAAATTTAATTTTAAAAATCATAACTTCAAATCATGTTTAAAATCTGCTTTTTCTGCTTTGGAAAGCTCCCACGCATCTTCCATAAGCATATCTGGAATCTCTCCATTCAAAACAGGATAAGCAAGCTCGCATCGCTCACATACCAAAAACATCCCTTTTTCCTTTACCTCTCCCTTACATTTAGGACATGCTAAAATCTCTAACAAGTCAGGAGAAACACTCATTTAAACACCCCTTTCCGCACTAAATCATTCAAATATTCGTTAGCAGATAAAGCAGCCGTAGCTCCGTGTCCTGCTGCAACAACCACCTGCTTGTCTCTATTATCTGTTATGTCTCCTGCAGCAAACACGCCTTCTTGTGAGGTTTTCATTTCTCTATCCACTATTATTTCTCCTTTTTCATTCAGTTCAACAAAGCCATTTAACCAATCAGTATTAGGTATTGACCCAATCTCAACAAAAACAGCATCTACTTTCAAAGTTTTAAGTTCTCCTGTTTCGCGGTGCTTTACTACTATTTCCTCCACTCGATCTTTCCCTCTAATCTCCTCTGGCACATAAGGCACAACAATTTCCACATTTTCCAAAGACTTTATTCTATCAACTAATACTTTTTCAGCTCTAAACTCTGTTCTGCGATGAATCAAATACACTTTATTACATATTTTGGCAAGATATTCTGCTGCAGTAAGCGCACTATTACCTCCACCTACAACACACACATCCTTTTCTTTAAAAAAAGGTCCATCACAAGTAACGCAGTAACTCACACCCTTTCCTTTAAACTCTTTTTCACCCTTAACACCTATTTCTCTTGGATGTTTACCTGCTGCTATAATCACTGCTTTTGCTTTGACTGTAGCACCAAATTCAGTTTTCATTACAAACAACACATCCTCCTTTTTTATCTCCGTTATTTTATCAAATATGACTTCTGCCCCAAAACTTTTAGCTTGCTGTTCCATCTCCATCGCAAGTTTTGCTCCTTCTATATTTTTCACGCCAGGATAATTTTCTATTTCCGGTGTTTCTGCCAACTGACCACCCACATCACCGGTAAAAACAGCAGTCTTCCAAGCATTTCTAGCCGAATATATAGCAGCTGTTAAACCTGCAGGACCTCCCCCAATTATCACCACATCATATTCCATTTCAATATTCATATCCTACCACCAACTTTAAAACTTCTCGAACATAATATATAAGATAGGGAAATTTAAAAAGGTGAAATCATGGCAGGTAAAAGCAAAAGAAAAGTTTTATGGGGTGTTGTATTAGCACTTGTTGGATTTATATGGCTTGCAAAAGATTTGGGCTGGCTAAAAATCAACATCCCCATTATACCTTTGATTGTTTTAATAATAGGCATATGGTGGATAATAGAAGGATTATTTTGAGAGGGCTATCTTGCACCCTCTGCTTCTTTCTCTCTTCTATTTTTCTCTAAGATTGCAAAGCTTTCAGGATCATCGTTATAAGCTAATATGATCTCATTAGCTAAAATCTCACCAGCTGATTTGGAATTAGCATGTCTTTTAAGATATGCTCCTCCCACTAGATGCCTTAACGCTAAATCAACTCTCCTCAAGGGAGAGATAACTACTGCCTCTCTCGCAATAATACCTCCTTTTTGATAGGTAATTACTTCTTCCACGGGAGCGGCATTTTCTATTGCCTTAACCAGCACTTGTAAAGGGTTTTTCTTTAACCTCTTCTCTATGATTTCAAAAGCCTCTATTACATTTTTAATATTTTTAAGAGTTTTACCAGTATTTATCCCAGAAGTAAGTTTGTGTTTCTTTCCTTTATGTCCTGCAACAAACATCCTGTTAATCAAGCGTTCAACAATATTAATTTTAGCTTTGCCGTAATGAGTATTTGCTAATCTACCCCCTGTTTTAGGATAAATAATAGGATTTATAGTAATAACGCTTTTAAGACCCTCATCTTCTATAATGATTTCTTCATAATTCCATCTTCCAAAAAGCTTAACTGCTTGCGCTTTAATCATAGCTTCATTGCTCAAAGTTTCTGCTGCTTTATAATTAGGATCTGCTTTCTCAACCACTTGCTTAACTTGTGAAGTTTTTACTTTTTTCTTTCCTCCTTTTGTTTGTTGCTTTGCCATAATCATCACTTCTTCTGTTTCCTACCTAAAACTAACTCTTTTAAAGAAATGCCATTCACTTTTATAACTTTATATTTAACCCCAGGAATATCTCCTTTTGCTCCTCCTTGAGCTCCTCCTATTTTTTCAATTATGACTTCATCGTGTTCATTAATAAAGTTAATAGCACCATTACCTGGAGCAAAAGCAGTTACTTGAATACCATTTTTAATGATTTGTACTCTCACACATTTACGCATAGCAGAGTTTGGCTGTTTTGCTTCTACTTGTCTTTTCTCCAATACAATAGCTCGTGCTTGTGGAGCTCCTTCTAAAGGATCTGCTTTAATCTTTAATCCAAGAACTTTCCTAACATATTCTTTTTTATGCCATCTCTTTTCTTTCGCTTTCCTTATAAGATTTCTTGCTGCAAATAAACCGCCTTTTGCGATGAGTATCACCTGTCAAGCATGTCTTAATTCATATTGAGAGGAAACATTTAAAAAATTAACTCTTTGAATGCTTCAATACTTCACTTCTCATAGATCATCAAAACAAGTATTAAAAAATTTTACAACATATGTAAGTAGTGAGGTGATAAACATGGAAGAATATGTTGCTAAAGATGTAATGAACCCGCACTATGTAAAAGCTAAGGAAGTGCATACTCTAAGATATGTTTCCCAAAAAATAATAGATGCCAATGCTTCTGAAGCAATAGTCTTTAATGAAAAAAATAAACCAAAAGGTATTATTACACTAAGAGATATAACTCGTGCAGTTGCGAAAGGTCACTCACCAAGAGAAAGTATAAGACATCTAATGACAAAACATCTTATAACTGTGGAAGAAAACACCCCTTTAAAAGAAGTATTAAGAGTGATGGCTAAAAATAACATAAGTAGAGTGCCTGTGATAAACAACAAAGGAGATGTTATTGGCATAATTGGAGAAAAACACCTATTGAAAATCATACCAGGCGTAATGGACATATTGGAAGAGTTAGCAGAAATGAATACAGTAGAGCCTGTACCTGAAGAAGAAGAAAGATTATATGAAGGATATTGTGATGTATGTGAAAATTATTCTGAAGAATTAAGATTAGTAAATGGAAAATTTATTTGTCCAGAATGCCTGGAAGAGCACATGGAAGGGTAACATGGATGGGAAAATCCTCACTTTCGTACCCAATAAACCCCTTCCTATTTATAATTGGTTCTATTACAAAGAAGGTTTTTCAAGACATTTCATGGAATATGCATATAAGAAAC
>JAADEF010000072.1 GCA_013153555.1 Candidatus Nanohalarchaeota archaeon
CTGCCATAATAGATAAATTACCCTTGTCATCTAATTTTAACTTTAATTTTACAGGAAGCTCAATCATAATACGGGAATTGCTTGGAGCAGACAAAGCAACATAACCTGCTTGAATCAATCCATCAAAATTAGTATGCACTAAGTAATAATAACCTTCACACATAGAAGCAACATGATGCTTATAAACTGCCATTAAAAAGGTTGCTAACACAATACTCATGCCAATACCTACTGCAATTGCATATTCGGATCCTTTATACTTCATACAATTATATATGTATTGAAAGAAAATAATATAGTTTATGGTTAAAGTATATGAAGTAAGTTACGAAGTATGCAATAAAGTAGGAGGTATTTATACAGTGTTAAAATCAAAAGCTAAATATTTAGTTAATAAATATGGAGACAACTATACTACCATAGGACCTGCTATAAATAAAGAACAGATAGCTTATGAATTCGAAATAGATGAAAAAGAAACTCAAAACTTGCCAGAAATAGGAGAAGGTATTAAAATAATGGTGGGTAGATGGCTAATAGAAGGCTCGCCAAAAACAATTCTCATAGACTACTCCTCTTTATGGGCTAAAAAAAATGAAATAAAATACGGGTTTTGGGATAAATGGAAAATAGATTCTTTAAGAGCAGGACCAGATTTTGAGGATCCACTCTTATTTAGTTATGCAGTTGCTAAAGTAATTGAAAAAATAGCTCCTTCAAACAGCATCATTCATCTTCACGAATGGCTTACAGGCGGAGCATTACTTATGTTAAAGGACAAATATCCAACCATATTTACCACTCATGCAACAATGCTGGGACGGGTTTTAGCAAACTACCTTGACAACTTTAACTTATTCATTAAAAATCATTTAGAAAGAGGAGAAACAGTAAGTGATAAATTTGCATATGATTACGGCATAGAAGCAAAACATTTAATGGAAAAAGCATCAGTTAAAAATGCAAAAGTATTCACCACTGTATCGGATGTTACTAACGAAGAATGTAAAGCAATACATGGAAGGGAAGCAGATGTTTTATTGTATAATGGTCTGGATGTTGAAAAATACCCTTCCATAGAAGAATTAGCATATCACCACAAACAAAGCAAGCACAAATTCTTTGAGTTTTTAAGGACATTGTTTTACCCATACTATCATCTGCACATCACACCCCAAGACAGAGTCATATTTATTTCAGGAAGGTATGAATTTAAAAATAAAGGAATAGATTTGTTCATAGATGCTTTAGGAAAAGTAAATGAAGAATTAAAAAAAGAAAAAGAATCTCGCAATATTTATGCATTCTTTTTCATACCAACAAGCATTAAAGGAGAAAAAAGAAAAGTTGTAGAGAATGTACTTTTATATCATTTTCTTAAAACCTCACTGAGAAAAAAAATAGAAGAAAAACTTCCTTATCTCATCGAAGATATATTTTTTGAAGAGAATCAGTATGATTTAAAACACAACATCCACACAGATATGAAAACAATAATTGCCAAAATAAAAAATAATAAATATGAAGAAGTTCCTCTCACTGTTTTTGAGTTAGGATATGATGAATCACAAGATCTCATAATTCAGCGATTCAAACAAAAAGGATTATTAAATAGAAAAGAAGATAAAATAAAAGTGATATTTTATCCCGCATACCTTTCTCCTTCAGACAGGCTTCTTAATATGAGCTATTATGAAGCAGTTAGAGGTGCTAGCATAGGTGTATTTCCTTCTCTTTATGAACCTTGGGGTTATACGCCTGTTGAAGCTATTGCTAACGGATCAATAGCTATCACCTCTTCCACTACTGGTTTCGCCAAATATTTACAAAAAAATAACATACCTCACAAGGGTGTGTACATAATAGACAGAGAAAAGAAAAGCTATGCAGAAAGCGTAAAAGAATTAGCATCTGTACTGAAAAAGCTTGTTCTTATGAGCAAAAGAGAAATAGCTCAAGAAAAATACTTAGGAAAAGAGTTAAGCTATCAATTTGGTTGGGATAAATTCATCACATATTACTTTGAAGCACATAAAAAAGCCCTGCAATAAAAAGGGGGTAATAAAAAATGAACGCTTTTTTAACTGCACTTATATCATTAATAAGCAATGTCATTAGTAGCTTCCTTTATTTGTTTTTTGCATTTTTCCAATCATTTATAGACATGACTCGTGCATTAAAGCAAGCTTCATTATCTCAACAACTCATCATTCTATTCACTCTTGCATTAATGATGTGGTTTGTAGGTAAGTTTTTTATATCTTCTTTGAAATCTTTGGCATTCATCGTTTTAGGTATTCTTTTCATCTTACTTACAGTAATAATTTTAAATTCTTTGGCTTAATAAAGTATGATGTAAAGGGCCTGTGGTGTAGCTTGGTTAGCACAAGGGCTTGCGGAGCCCTTAGCCTGGGTTCAAATCCCAGCAGGCCCGTAATCAGTTTCCTCTAATTCTAACTCAGCAAAACCATACATATATTCCATACATTCTTATCAACAATATAAGAAACTAGTAAAAAACATAACACATACATAAAGATGGGGTCGCCCGGATTTGAACCGGGGTCCCAGGCTCCCAAAGCCCGTAGGATGGACCAAGCTACCCTACGACCCCTCTAATTACCTTACAAAAATAAAAGCATAAAAATTTAAAAAACCTACATTAACGCCGGGGGAGGGATTCGAACCCTCGCTCCCAAAAGGGAACAGGTTCTCCAGACCTGCGCCATACCTGGCTAGGCGACCCCGGCACAAAGCCACTAATTAATCTTCTTCCAGCAATTTTTTAAAAATTTCAGAAATCTTTTCTACAACCTCCTCAGGTTTATATAAATTCAACATTTTAGTATTATAAAGAACCACAGGAGGTGCGTTCAAAATACGAGTAAGCTCCATCTCGTCTTTAAAATACATGTTAGATGGAAAACTTAACTCTTTATGGGCGGGTATATCACTTACATACACAGGAATACCAAAGCTCATGGCCTCTAAAACAACATTAGGTGTGCCTTCGTGAGAAGAAGGCAATACAAACATATAAGCATTACTGTAAAGTGCGTTTAACTGCTTTCTAGGAACACTACCTGTAAAAATTATTAAATCCTTCAAAGGTTTGCTCATATCTTTAAGCTTTTTAAAGTAAGCAACTTGATCCTCACCTCCTGCAATAACTAATTTAATGCCTTTTTTAGGTAATTCTGACTGCATATAAGAGGAGATTAACCACTCGAATCTTTTTTCAGGAGTTATTCTTCCAACAGACAGCACATACCCTTTATTTTTTAATTTTAGCTTTGAAAGAATAGACCTATCTTGCTGATTACTTTTAATTAAAACATTAGGCACATAAATTATGCGAGCATTCTTATACTCTTTTTGTAAATAATCTTTATACCTTTTAGCAACTACGATCACCACATCTGCATACTTAACCCCTATTTTTTCTGCTAGTTTTAATATCCTCCTGCCGATTTTCCCCCATTTAGGATAAATATAATCCTGAGATCTGTAATGTAAAACTATTTTAGTATGGCGGTTTAATCGTATTAAAGGTAAAAACAAAGCAGAACCTATGCCTTGAACATGCACTAAATCATATTTCTTAAATAAAGCATAAAGTGAAGCAAAAAAACTATACACTACTTTTTCCACTTTTTTTGAAGGAAAAGAAGGAAAAGGAATGACATTACAGTGTTTCCATTTCTTATTTTTTTGATATTTTCTCATTACAGCAACATCAATATCATATTCTCTACACAACAAAGGATACACTACTTCTACCTGTTTTTCAATACCTCCTTGAAAATTAGGGACGGCCCTAGCACCAATAACAAACAGCTTAGGTTTAGACATAACAGCCATATTCCTTAGATTGTTTCTATAAATTTTAAAAACTGCAATTTATTAAAAACCCTCCGCCATATAAAATATATGGAGCTGTTATATGAAAAATTACCTGATGCTAAAATAAAATGTCTTGCATGTAAGCATTACTGCATCATACCTGAAAATAAAACAGGTATATGTCATGTAAGAGCAAACATCAAAGGAGAACTAATGCTTCTAACACATAGAATGGTTGCAGCAAAACATCTTGATCCTATTGAAAAAAAGCCGTTTTATCATGTACTACCTCAAACACTTTCTTATTCCTTAGGAACTTTTGGCTGTAATTTTAGATGTTTGTTTTGTCAAAACTGGCAACTCAGTCAAATAATCAAAGAAGTTGCTAAGTATGATGCATTTAAGGCATCTAAATTTATTCAAACATATAGCTCACCGTTTTCACCAGAAGAAGTAGTAGAAAAAGCACTACAATTAAATGCAAAATCCATCGCCTACACTTATAATGAACCTACTATATGGGTAGAAGGCGTAAAAGAAATAGCAGTTTTAGCAAAAAAGCATGGTCTAAAAAACCTCATGGTTTCAAGTGGTTATGAAAGTGAAGAAACTCTAAATCTGTTGGAAGAAGTAGATGCATACAATATAGATTTGAAAAGCTTTTCTTCTGAATTCTACATCAATATCGTAGGCAGTAAATTAGAGAATGTTTTAGAAACCATCGAAAGCATACATAAAAGAAAAAAATGGATAGAAATAACCACTCTTCTCATTCCGGGTAAAAACAATGATGAAAAGGAGCTAGAAGACATGGCATCATTTATTGCAGGTATAGATAAAAACATACCCTGGCACATAAGTAGATTCCATCCTGATTATAAAATGACAGATGTGCCTCCAACACCTATCAAAGAGCTAGAAAAAGCCATTAGAATAGGGGAAGAAGCAGGCTTAAATTATGTTTACATAGGCAATGTTCCAGGTCATGAAAAAGAGAATACTTACTGCCCTTGCTGTAATAAAATAGTTATAGAAAGATCTGGCTATGAAGTAAAAAACCATCTCATAAAAGGAAAATGTCCTTACTGCTCATGTAAATTAGCAGGCATATGGGAATGATGCATTTTAGCCTTTAAGCATTCCATTTCTTTTTCTATTTCTTCAATCAAATTATGTTTTTCTTTTCTGAAGAAATAAATAATAATACCTATACTCATCCATATTAAAGATAAACTCAATGTCTTTAAATCTATAAATGCTGCACTGTACATTATAAGCAAAGAAACAGCACTTACAAATAAAATAATTACTACATCATATTTGAATTTTAAAGAACTTAAACTGTAAAGATGTTTTCGCCGATATTTTAAAGAAAGCGCTGCAATACTCATTAAAAAATAAGTGATAGAAGTTGTAAAAGCTGCCAATGTTGCTAAGCTTATAAGAGGTAAATTAAGTAAATAAAGAAAAGATAACATTAAACCTATAAAAGTTATGCTGAACCAAGGAACGCTTTTACTTTTATCTAATAAAGAGAAAATAGATGATAAAACTTTATCCTTTCCCCATGCATAAAAAAATCTTGAAGCAGAATACATTCCTAATGAAATCTTAACAAAAAGCATTAAAGCCAAAGCATACATTAGAAATTGAGAAAGCTCGCTCGGAAGTAGTTTAAAAACACTTCCTGCTTCGGCTATAGCATTTAAATCAAAAGTACCATAAATCAATAAAGCAAAAAAGAAGTAAATTAAAAAGACAATGGTGAGAGAAAAGAAAATTGCTAGAGGTATGTTCTTTCTGTGGTTTTTAACCTCACCTCCTACATAAGTTACAGATTCAAATCCTTGATACATAGAAAACAACACAGTTGCCACAATAAAAATTTCTTTCCATGATGCAGATGAAAAGTTGCCTTTAAACACATCTAAACTAAAATGATTGGCCATGTAAATAGAGGATACTAAGAAAAAAAGCAGAGTAATGAAGAAAACCGCTGTTTGCAGGCGAATAATAAACCTGGCTCCGCTCATCATAAGCAAAAGCATTATAAATACTAAAATTAGCCCTATCTCGAAGTGAGTAATATGTTCAGGTAGATGAGATGCAAATGCGTCCTTTAAAATAAGAGAAAGTACTCTCAAATAAAAAGATATTCTTGCGATTAAATTAAAAACAACTGCCCAACCTAACAAAAAACCAACAAGAGGGTGAATCATCCTGCTTATAAAAGCATACTCTCCTGCAGATCTACCATAAGCACTTCCCAAAAAACCATACACATAACCTATAGACAAATCTAGTAAATACACAATCAGTAATGAAAAGAGAATATATGACCCTATGCGGTAATTATTTTGTACATCCAACATCAAATAAAATACACCTAATCCCAAAATAGAATTAACTGCAAAAATGGTGATTTCCATTAAGCTAAAATGTCTTTTTAACATATCAACCCCTATTTATTAAATTCATACATTTGACCGTCATTAGCAAAAATTATAGTTTTATCCTCAGCAACTTCTTTAAACTCTTCCTTTAATTTTTTTAAGCCATAAGACCACAAAGGATATGAGAAATGCCTAAACACTATATAAGAAGCGTTTGTTTCTTTTACCATCCTCATGGCATCATCTTTGTCTGCATGTCTGAACTCAGAAGACTCTTTTTTCAATATAGCAAAATGAGCTATTAAAACATCTACATTTTTAAAGTAATATTTAAATTCTGGAAAATATTCTGTGTCAGAAGTATAACCTATGCGAAAATCATCAAATTCTATTACCATACCAATGGCTTGAGGTTCGTGATGCAAAGTAGGAGTAAAAACAAAATTACAGCAATCATCAGAATACACATCTCCTTTCTTAAATACTTGATATTTTAGCAATAAAGATTTATGATACGGGCTTATAGCATCAAAACAACCTTCGCCTTCTCCGTGCATGCATTTATTAAACATCCCTACTACATTTCTTTTTTTCGCATAAAAATAAGCTGCCTCAATTACTGCCTCGCTATCTCCATAATGGTCTAAATGCTGATGAGAAACAAATAAATAAGAAAGCTTTTGAAAAGGAAGATTCAAAGACAAAGCATCTCTCAAAGCACCAGTACCGGGATCAATAAAGAAATGCTTATCTCTGTGCTCCAACCACAAACCAGAAGTATGAAGCTGTTGAGTTGCTAACATGTATCTACCTCCTCCTGATCCCAACACATACAATTTCATCCTTATAACACCTTATTGGTTTCTTTATCTATCCAAGAAGCGTAATGTAGGCTTATATCTTTTGCTTCAAAAGCCATAACTTCTGCTACTTCGTACGGATGATTTACTAAAATTTCATGCTTCACTTTTTCCACTAACTCCTCTCTTGTTTTCATGATCAACATAAATTCTTTGGATTCTTCAATTTGTCCCTTCCACCAGTATTTAGAGGTTACATTAGAAATAATATTAACACAAGCCACTAAGCGCTTATGCAATAAAAGATTTGTAAGCTTTAAAGCAATCTCTTCATCATCCACAGTAGTAATTACAACATAATACTTTTCATTCATTAAATCACCTCATATATTAGCTCCTTTACTTTACCCACAGATTTACCGTTAAGAAGAACCTCTAATTCTTCAGGTAAATGCAGTTTAAGAGTGTAAGCTCTGTCCAAAACATCATAATCAATAAACAGCTTTT
>JAADEF010000055.1 GCA_013153555.1 Candidatus Nanohalarchaeota archaeon
TTGGTTTTTACAGTTAATCCCGAAGGATTCATTGCCTCAACCATCTCACCTCTTGGCTGCCAAGTATTGGTTAATGATGCACCATACAACCAAAGCTTAGAATCTTCAGGCATATCTTTACTGCCTGCATTCCTTAAAACAATATCTACATCTACATAGTCATTATCATCATAAATTTCTTTAGGTGTTATAGAGAATTCGTCAATTACAAGACCTGCACTACTGCTAACTCCTCCTCCGCTAGTACATCCGCTTACAGCAATAATAGCAACAATTAAGCCAGTAAATACCAATAGTTTAGAATCCATACATTACATTTATAAAAAACATTTATATATAATTTTGTGTAAACTTACTTTCTCAAAACATATATGTTTATACATTACTTAATTTAGTGTATGGTTGTATTTGAACTGTCTAATGGAACTAAAATAGTTCTTGACATAGCTCACAAAAATTTAGCAGTAATATTGGTAATGCTCACCTTCATCATACATTTATTTGTCTTAAAAAAAATAAGAGAGAGAACCATAAAATTTGCTAATTATGAAACTTTAAAGCGTGTTATAGGATATGAGATTTTAAGAAGTAATTTTTTACCTCTTTTGTTAAGAATATTGGCTATTTTGTTTTTCATACTTGCTATTTCTAATTTTTCTATATCAATCATCAAACCAGTAAATGATGTGGATTTTGTAATAGCCTTAGATGTATCGCAAAGCATGCTTCAATCAGATGGAGGTAACTTTACCCCTAACCGATTAGAGGTAGCGAAAAGAAAGGGAATTGAAGTGTTAAGAGTACTGCCTGAACAAACTCTCGTAGGATTAGTAAGTTTTTCAGGAAAAGCGTGGGTTGAACATCCTCTTACAGCAGACCATAATTCTGTGGCAGAAGCATTGAAATCATTACATTCTAAACCCCCTGCCGGTACAGCCATAGGAGATGCGTTAATTTCCAGTGCAATGCTTTTATCCAACTCATCCAAACAGAAAAAAGCAATCATTTTAATTACTGATGGAAAGCAAACAGAAAATACAGGGGTAGATTTAGAAGAAGCAGTCAAATATGTAAAACAACAACACATCAAAGTAAATGTAATAGGAATAGGTAGAAAAAACGACACTATTATTAAATTAGAAGACATAAATATTAGTGAGCTCAATCTTCCCGAAAATTTGAAAAAAGAGATATTAGAGAAAAATAAAACATATGTACTACCTGCTGAATTGGATGAAGAGGCACTTATGCAACTAGCAAACGAAACACAAGGAAAATACTTCTACGCAACTAATGAAACAGATATAGGCAAAGCTTATACAGAAGCAATTCTCAAATTCAATGCAGTAAACATAGATGCGAGAAGATATGCTTTGTATCTAGGCTTAGTGTTTTTGTTTTTAGAATGGCTGCTAGGCGCTACGAAATACAAAACAATTCCTTAATCGAATAGCGTTAAATATATATAGAAGCATGGCTCATAATAAATATAGTATAAAACCAAGCAGGGCTAAGGAGGTAGATATGAATGGCAAGTAAAAGTGGAAAAAGGTATTTCGTATTACTAGATGAAAAAGGAAATGAATTAGGAGTATTTACAGGTAGAAGTCCAAGACAAGCTGCATTAAAAGCAGCAAACAGAGGATACAAAAAAATAAGATTGAGAGAAAGAGGAACTAACAAAATCCATATTTATGAAGGAGAAAGAGTAAAAGTAAAGGCACCAGACAACAGACCAGACTGGATGCCTGCAGAAGTATGGAAACCAAAAGTAAGAAAGATAGGAATCGAAAAAATAGAAAAAAGAAGAAAGAAATAATTTAAAATTCTTTCTTATTTTTATTTTTTATGTTATTGAAATTGCTTAAAGAACAAATTCTGAAAGAAGGCGTGGATTATTTTATAGCATTTGAAGATCAAATATCATTTGCTTATTTCTTTAATAAATACATAGACAAAGATGTTTATGCTGTTGCATATGACGGCACAAACATAATCAAAAATCCTCGCTTAGAAGATTTGAAAAATTCCACCTTGGGCGCGTATTTAGGAGATTTTAGTTATAAAAAGGCTGTGAATTTTCAAAATAAATTCAAAATAAAGGATTTCACACAAGCCATAGATCAGATGAGAGTTGTAAAACATCCATCAGAAATAGAAAAAATAAAGCAAGCATGTAAGATCACAAAAGCTTTTTTTGATGAGATATGCGTAGATGAAGCAAAAAAACACACCGAAAAATCTCTGCTTAAACAAATCCACCAGCATTATGTTAATTATGAGGTAAAAGAATCTTTTTCACCCATAGTTGCCTTTGATAAAAATTCTTATATTTTACACCACAAACCATCACCTTACTCTAAACTTCCTTCTCATACGCTCTTAATAGATATGGGTGTGCAATATAAGAAATATAATTCAGATATGACGCGAACATTTACCTTCTCATCAGAAGCAGAAAAAGTAAAAAAAGATGTGGAAAATGCTTTAGAAATGCTGGAAGATATAGCAGTAGAAGGAGCTTCTCTGCCGGTAATTGTTGAATTCGCAAAACAATCTTTGGCCCATTATAAAAAAAGCTCTTTTTTCTACCACCATCTGTTAGGGCATGGAGTAGGATTAGAAGTACATGAAGACCCTTCGTTCAAAGAAAAGATTACTTTGAAAAAAAATATGGTTATTGCTTTAGAACCAGGAGTGTATGTAAAAAATAAATATGGCGTAAGAATAGAAAATACATATGTAATAAAAAAGAAAAAAGCAAAAAGTTTATGTTAGCCCCATTATGCTGGAGCCACATATGGTGCAATAATTGTACCTGATGCTATCATGTTGTCTAATCCTGTTTCAGTATTGTAAGTAATGCTTATTCCTATTCTCTTACATGCGTCTTTGCTTGCAGGTGGAGCTGTCAAGCTTGGACAAACATCTCCTCCCAAACCAACAGATAAACGTTCTTGAGGATATAATTCCTTACCAGGTGAGATAGTACAGCTATCAACTACCTCTCCTCTATCATTCATAATGGATATTTTAGTTATGGTTGCATTTTCATCCATGCGGTTTTCTAACATAAAAGATATGCTTCCATTAGTTAAAACTTGATAGTGATTATCCACTATACTTATACCTTGGTCCTTAAATCCTTTCACAGTTTTAACACATTCTTTATTTGAAAACATATACATGTATAGTAAACCTCCGACAATTGCTATAGCCAACAGTGCCCATCCATAGGTCATCAAATATTCTGTTGCACTTTGTCCCTTTCTTTTCATGTATAACACCTCTATCATTACTTTTAATGATAAATTAGGCTTAAGATGTATATATATTTATCTTTGTTTTTGCTTGTAAAAAATTAAATAAAAAATCAAAAATGAGTTTTACCTATTAAAACAAACTGAGCTAACATCGCCTCTATCTGAACATCTTCGCTGGCTCCCTCAGCTATTCTAAACTCGTATTCTCCAAGTTTATCTATGAGTTGCACTTTTAATTTATCATCCACATCCAAATCGCTTATTGCTCTGTAAAAAGACTTAACTACATCTTGTCCTGATAGCCCTCTTAACGCAATTAACTTCAAAAGCTGTTCTCGTGCTTTTCTAAACTCTCCTTTTAAAGCAAGCCTCACAATTTCCTCAACTTCTTTGGGCTTTAAACTAGCAGCCATTTCATAAATCTTGGTCTCATCTATTTCTTTATATAGAATGGCGGTTGATTGAAGAATATTTATGGCTTTTCTCAAATCCCCTTCAGAAAGAACAATCAAAGCGTTTAGTGCTTCTTCTGTGATGCTAATATTCTCTTTTTCAGCAATTTTTTTAAGTAAAGATTTTATGGCTTCATCGGGTAAAGGTTTGAAGCGGAACACAGCACATCGTGATTGTATGGGCGGTATGATCTTGGAAGAGTAGTTACATGAAAGTATAAATCTTGTTACTGATGCATATTTTTCCATTGTTCTTCTCAATGCTTGTTGTGCTTCTTGCGTTAAAGCATCCGCCTCATCTAAAAATATAATTTTAAAATCAGCATCAATTGGCTTAGTTCTTGCAAAATCTTTTATTTTACCTCTAACAACATCAATTCCTCGCTCATCAGAAGCATTAAGTTCTAAAAAGTTGTGCTTCCAATTCTCACCATACAAATCGCGAGCTAATGCCAAAGCACAGGTTGTTTTACCTGTTCCCGCAGGACCTGCAAAAAGCAAATTAGGAATGTTTTTTTGCTTTACAAATGCTTTAAGCCTTTCAACAACATGTTCTTGATCAACAACCTCATCTAAACTTTTAGGTCTGTATTTCTCTGTCCAAATCTCATTAACATTTACCATTTAACCACCGAATAAGGCTTTTTCTTAGATAAGCTTTCTTCTGAAACACATCCATTAGCAATTGCTTGCTCATTCGATATAGGTTCTATCTTTTTATAATATTCTCCTGTTTCAGGATCTAGGTGGTGCTTAACTAAATATATTTTTTTATCTTTTTTCTCGAATTCAGTACTCATTAAATACTTTTCAACATCAGGTATGCCGTAATTAGCTCCCTCGCCTATAGGGATCACCAATGGCGTAAAGGGTTATATCCAGTAGGACGAGGTAAATTTTTTGTGGGAACGCCTTCTTGGATTAATTTTTTATAATATTTTTCAGCTTCTTTTTCACTGTTAAAAAAACTCACTGCAGAACATGGTCCTCCTTTCTTTGCTTCTACAACATATCTGCCATCAGACAGTTCATTTTTTGTTATTTCAGAAAGAGAAGCTTCATTTCTGTTAGGACGGTAAGACGGAAGCACTCTTGTTAAAAAGTCTTCTTCAACATCCTTCCAATTCATGGGTTTATAATATCTTATTTCAGTATATCCTCCTTCTCCTGTTTGCGTGTCTATTAGAACATATCCGCCTTTTTGGGTTGCTATCACTTCCACCTTTCTACTTTCTTTAGGATTTTCATAAGATAATACTACCTCTTCTATCTTCCCATATTGTTGATTCTCTTCCATGATCTCCCTCTTACATCATATCTTATTTTTGCCTTTTTGTCTTATACCATGGAATCTTGCACATGAAGGACATACATAAATCTTTCTTCTAAAACCACCGGTAAAAGTATTTTTATCAAGCAATCTGCGTAAGGAAGGATCAGTTATATTGAAACCTTTATATACAACAAATGCCTTAAATCTTGGTACTTTCCTACCGCAGTAACCACAAGTAACCATAGTTGATTTTCCACGCTGTTTAGCTTGTTTCCAGCTTCTGTCATAAGCACCTTCGAATTCTGGCATACTCTCACCTTTTCAAAACAAAATACATTAGCAAAATTTTAAATAATGATTGTTTAATTGGGAAAGTTCAAAGCCCTTACTTTTTAGTATTTTGTGTTTTAAATAATAGTGTATGGAAGGAGAAGGGTTGGTAAAACATATCTTCTTTTAAAACTTTTGGAGGATATCTCACAAAAATCTCTATATTATTTCTGTTTAGAATCGAAGAATGTAGAACGGCTAAAAAACAAAGCATCTCGCAAACATCCTTTTTTAGAAAAACTTCGCGATGATGAGGAAATTGTTTTGGAAGAGATTTTTAATGTTTACGATGTTGTAGTTTTGGATGAATTTCCTAATTGGATTAAGGAAAATAAAGAAATTAGTGTTGTATTGCAAAAACTTATCGATACATCTTTGCAGTTTAAAAACAAAAAATTAATTGTTTGTGGTTCATTGCTTTCTTTCATGAAAGGCGAGATAATGAGTTATAAAAGCCCTTTATATGGAAAAAAAACGCTGAGTATGCAGGTTAAGCCTCTTAAGTTTGCTGATTTAAGAGAGTTTTTTCCTTCGTCTCCTCTACAAAGATTAGTTGGGATTTACGGTATTGCAGGAGGTGTGCCTTATTATTTAAAGCTTTTACCTCAAAAAGGAGATGTTGTTGATTATATTAACTCAGATCTTAAAAAGAAAGGTTCGTGGATACTTCAAGAAGCTGATTTTCTTTTAAAATACGAATTTAGAGAAACAAGAAAATACAAGTTGATACTTGAAGCGATTGCTTTAGGAAAAAACACTGTTAACGAAATTAAGAATTACACATATTTTTCTAAAACAGAGATAATGCCTTATTTACATAATTTAAAAGAGGTAGGCTTAATTAAGAAAATCCTGCCATTTCCACATAAATCTAAGAAAAACGCTCATTATTTCATAGCGGATAATTTTATGTCGTTTTGGTTTAGATTCATCCATCCTAATTTATCTTACATAGAAGAAGGCACCTATCACTTGGATAAAAAAGACTATTATAATTATCTTGGTAATGTTTTTAAGGACATAGCAAAACAGCTTCTTATTGATCTCAAACCCATAAATTTCAACAAGATAGGCACGTGGTGGCACAAAGATAAAGAAATTGACATCATAGCAATAAACGAGGAAACCGAAGAAATGCTTGCTGTAGAGGTTAAATGGCAGGATTTAAAGCTCAGAGATGTTAAAAGCATTATAGAAGAGTTGCATGAAAAGTTGCCTTATGTGCAATGGGAAAATGATAAACGCAAAGAAATCTTAGGAATATTTGGTAAGAGGATAGAGAAGAAAGCAAGGAAGTGGTTAGTTTCTCATGGCTACAAAGCATGGGATTTGGAAGATATAAAAAAGATAAGAAAAAGAAAAACTAATTAGATTTATGATTCGGCAAATAATAATTCAAAAATAGCTTTGCTTCAATAGTTTTCTCTACTAATTCTGGAGGTACGTCATACATCTTTATAAGCACTTTCTTTCCATCTGGAAGCTCACACTCGTAAGGTTTACTTACTACTTTATTCAACCACATTTTTCCCCATTCATTAAGATTTTTTCCCTTTATAGGTACTAATATTGCATATTCTCCTAGTAGTTGTTCTTTACTTTTGAATGTTGTTACATCTTTTTTACTACATACTCCATATTCTGTTTCTACGCGAATAGGCATCCTTTTATAACGTTCAAACTCACGTTCTACATTCGTAAACAACACATATCCAGAGTATATTCCCATATAGATTAGATAATTCATTGTCGTAAGGAAACCTGCCCAAATACTTGCCTTTTTGATACCATTATATATCCTTTTCATAACACCACTATACCTCTTCTCCATAGCTCTCACCTCCTTATTTTTATTGTTATTACTACATAATAGTTTATAAGAAATACTTAAACCTTGGTAGACCATAGGTAGTCATCATTACTACTGAGCGTCTACAGAATCTTTGGAAAGAGCCATGCGTTTAGCAAATCTTTTTCTCAGAAAAAGCATGCGAGCGAAGCGAGCATCTAGGGTATCACGCGAAGAAGCGATGATACTCTTTTTTCCCATCGTAGATGGACTTCCTACCGAAAGTAGGCTTTTTGATCAAACTTT
>JAADEF010000069.1 GCA_013153555.1 Candidatus Nanohalarchaeota archaeon
TTGTTCCCATCGAAGATGGGCTTTTTGATGAAACTTTTTTTAAAAGTTTCTTTGGGTCAAACCTTTTCTAAAGGTTTGGCAGGGAAAATTTCTTTCCCGCTATTATTATGCGAGCGAAGCGAGCATCTAGGGTATCATCGCTTCGCATGATACTCTTTTTAGGGTGCAGGGAAAATTTCTTTCCCGCTATGCAGGGGGTGGGATTTGAACCCACGAACCCACTAAGGGACTGGCTCCTAAGGCCAGCGCCGTTGGCCAGGCTTGGCGACCCCTGCTCAATCTTCGATGCAAATATCATAAATCTTTTGTTGCAAGTTTTTAAAATATTTCTTTAATTATTGTATGTGAAAATGCAAGGATTAACTTTTTAAAACTAACTTCTACTAAAATGATGTGTAACGACATTAATTATTAGATATTATGGTTGTGGTGTAGTATGTCCGAAGCAAGTAAGGAAAATATTATGCGAAAAATAAGAATAGAAAAAGTAACTTTAAATATAGGCGTTAAGGCACCAGCAGATAGTGAAAGGGCATATCAACTTTTAGAAAAGATTACCGGCAGAAAACCTGTTTATACTAAAGCATCAAGAAAGGCAAGAACTTTTAAAGTTAGAAGAGGTTTACCTATTGGAGCAAAAGTCACTTTGAGAGGTGAAGAAGCCAAACAAATGTTATTAAGATTAGTTCAAGCAAAAGGGAATAAATTAAGTGAAAGTAATTTCGATGAAAATGGAAATTTTGGATTTGGTATTGCTGAATACTTAGACATCCCAGGTATTAAATATGATCCTCAATTAGGTGTAATGGGGTTGGATGTTTTTGTTAATTTAGAACGTCCTGGTTTTAGAGTTAGAAGGAGGAAGTATAATAAATCTAAAATAGGTAAGAAACACCGCATTACAAAAAAGGAAGCAATTGTTTTTGTGAAAGAAGAATTAGGTATTATAGTTGAGTAGGTGATATGATGGCATCACATCCTGAGAGAATGTTAAAGCAAATAGCACATAAGCCTGGAAAGAAAGCAGTATTTGAAAAGCATAATTTACCTAAAAAGCGTAAATTTGGCTTTGCTCAAAGCGTATGTGTGAGATGTGGAAGAAAAGGTTGGGGACATACTAGTAAATATGGTCTTAATTATTGCAGAATATGTTTTAGAGAAGTAGCAAAGGAATTAGGATTTAAAAAATACGAATGATTAAGGGTGATGAAATGAGTAGGAGAAGCGTGGCTAATGCTTTATCAGTTATTAAAAATGCTATCATTCATGGTAAAAAAGAAGTTGTCATAAGAGGTCAGTATTCTAAATTGCTTATGAGTATTTTGGAAATTATGAAAAGAGAAGGTTACTTGGAGGATTATGAATTGATTAGCGATGAGAAAGGAGGAGAGATAAAAGTGGTTTTAAGTGATACTTTAAACGAATGCAAAGCTATTATGCCTCGCTTCTTTGTAAAAAGTGATGAGTATTTAGAAGAGGAAAAGAGGTATTTACCTGCAGTAAATACAGGTATTATTATTGTATCTACTTCCAAGGGTTTAATGACGCATAAAGAAGCAAAAGGTAAGTATGGTGGTGCACTTATAGCCTATGTTTATTAGGTGATTGTATGAGTTTAGAAGTTGCTATTGAATTACCTGAAGGGATTACAGCAGAATTGCACGACAATATATTAAAAATAAAAGGAGAAAAAGGAGAGATTGAAAGAAAATTTTTCCATCCTTCTTTATCTTTGAAAATTGAGGGTAATGTTATTAAAATTGTTCCGACTAGAAAAGAAAATAAAAGAATCAAATCTTTGATGTTTACTTGGAAATCTCACATCAATAATATGATCAAAGGAGTAAAAGAGGGATTTGAATACCATCTTAAAGTGTATTATGTCCACTTTCCAATGACTGTCAAAGTAGAAGGGGATAAAGTAGTAATTTCTAACTTTTTAGGAGAGAAAGGAGTAAGAACTGCAAGGATTATGGGCGATACACAAGTAGAGGTTAAAGGTGATACTATTATAGTAAAAGGAATTAATAAAGAAGATGTAGGTCAAACTGCAGCAAATATTGAATTAGCTACTAAGGATAAAGGAGGTAGAGATAGAAGAAAATTTTTAGATGGTATTTATATTATTAAGAAAGGGAAATAGGGTGCTGGATTATGAAAGGTAATTTAAAAGAATTAGTAAAACTAAGAAAGGAGCTTAAGAAAAGAATACCTACTTTTAAAAGAGTTAATGCTTCTCGATATGAATCTAAATTAGGAGATAAATGGAGAAAACAAAGAGGTAGACATAATAAAATAAGAAGAGGTATTAAAGGTGCTGGTTCTAAGGTTTCTGTTGGATACGGTACGCAGAAGGATGCAAGACATTTACATCCAGCAGGGTATGAAGAGATTAAAGTAGAGAGTTTAAAGGACTTAGATAAAGTTAAAGATACTAATACTCAAGCAGTTAGAATTGCTTCTTCTGTTGGTTTAAAAAAGCGATTAGAAATACTAAGAGAAGCTAAAAAAAGAGGAATTTATGTGTTAAATGAACGGATTATTGCAAGAGTAAAAAAGAAAGGTTATTCTTCTTTAAGCGATTTGTTGGGTGCAATTGGTAAAAAAGCAAAAATAACTAAATCTTCAGAAGAAAAGGAAAAGACATCTACATTTAAAGAAGAAAGCAAAAACAATAAAGAAGGATCTAAAGAGATGAAGGATAAAAAATCAGATGTTAAATTAAAAGTTAGTAAATCACAAAGTAAGAAATCTTCTTCTCAAAAAACTAAACAGACACAAAAATCTAATAATTCTACAAAGGATTCAGAAACTAAAAGAGCAACTAAATCAAGCAAGAAGAAGTGATGGTTATGGATTTAAGCTATCAAAAAAGGTTGGCTGCAGAAGTTTTGGGTGTAGGAGTGGATAGAGTTTGGTTTGACCCTGAACATTTAGAAGATATAAAGAATGCAGTGTCTCGAGAAGCTATTCGTGTGCTTGTGAATAAAGGTTATATTCAAAAGAAACAGATTAAAGGCATAAGCAGAGCTCGTGCCAATTATCTGAGAGAACAAAAGAAAAAAGGTAGAAGAGTAGGACATGGAAGGAGAAAAGGTAAAAAAACAGCCAGACTTTCTAAAAAAGAGGCATGGATGAGACAAGTCAGGGCTGTAAGGTCATTATTACGTGAATTTAAAAAGAAAGAGATCATAGATGTAAAACAATATCGCTATCTTTATAGACAAATATCTGCAGGTAGAGTAAGGACTAAGAATTATTTAAAAATGCTTATAGCTAAAATGAAAAGAGAGGAGAAAGCATAATTTTTAAAAATTAGTTTTATAAATTTATTGAGGTGATGCTTATGGCTACATCAAAGAATTATGTTGTTCCTTTTAGAAGGAGACGCGAAGGAAAAACTAATTATAAGAAGAGGTTAGCATATTTATTAAGTGGTAAGCCGAGATTAGTGGTTAGAATTACTAATACCCAATTTATTGCACAAATAGTTGTTAGTGAAAAAGGACAGGATAGAGTGATAGCTCAATTTAATTCTTCTTCTTTAGCTAAAAAATATGGATGGAAATATGCAGTAAAAAATTTACCTTCTGCTTATCTTACTGGTTTTATGCTCGGTAAGTTAGCTTTAAGTAAAGGCATTAAGGAAGTAATATTAGATGCGGGTTTAAGAAAGCCACACAGAAAAGGAAGGATTTACGCATTGGTTAAGGGAATGATTGATGCAGGTGTACATATTCCTTATGATCCTACTATTTTACCAGACGAATCACGCTTAAAAGGAGAGCATATAAAAGCTTATTTAGGTAAGGATGTAGTTAAAGAATTTGAGGCGATTAAGAAAAAAATAGAAGAAGAATTTTCAAAAGCATCATCTTCAAAAACATCAAAAGGTGAGAAAAAGTGAGCGAAAACAAAAATGCTGAAGTGTTGGAAAAAAGAGAAGAATCTGTGACTCAAGAATCTGCAGTATCCGAACCCGCTGTTAATTCCAGCAATAATACTTCATCTGATGTTGAACAATCTAATGAGGGAGCTGTTGTTTCCATTGATAAAATAGAGAGAATATTTAAAACATGGGTTCCTAAAACAGAATTAGGAAGAAAAGTATATAGAAGAGAGATTACCAGCATAGAAGAAGTATTTGAGAAAGGTTATATTATAAGAGAGCCTGAAATTGTTGATGTTTTATTGCCTGATTTAGAAGAAGAGATTATTTTAATAGGTGGCACTCCTGGAAAAGGAGGAGGTATAAAAAGAATACCTGTTAAGACAACTGCTCGTATGCATAAATCAGGAAGAAAAAGAAGCCTTCACGCCATGGTTGTGGTAGGTAATAAAAACGGTTATGTGGGTTATGGTTATGCTAAAGGAAATGATGCTCGTGAAGCCATTGAAAAAGCATCTCGTAAAGCTCGTTTGAATATTATTAGTGTGAGAAGGGGATGTGGATCTTGGGAATGTAACTGTCACGAACCACATTCCATTCCTTTCAAAATTACTGGAAAAAGCGGATCTGTTAAGGTAGAATTAATTCCAGGTCCAAGAGGATTAGGTATTGTTGCTTCCTCTGAACCTAAAAAGGTATTGCGGTTGGCAGGAATAGAAGATGTATGGTTAAGAAGTTTTGGTAATACTCGTACACGTATTAATTTTATTTATGCGTTATTTGACGCGTTCTCTAATCTTAATAAAATACGTATTAACGAATCTATAGTAAAGGAATTAGGAATTGTAGAGGGATTAAATAAGTGATGAGTTATGGCTGAGACTTATATTGCAGTAGTGAGGGTAAAAGGAACCGTTGGAGTAGATAAAAGAATAGAGGAGACTTTGAAAAGGTTAAAGCTTACTAAACCCAATCATGTTGTATTCTATAAACTAACTCCTTCTATTGAAGGAATGGTTAAGAAAGTAAAAGATTATGTTACTTGGGGAGAAGTGGAAGAGAGCTTTATAAAAGAAGTTGAAAGCAAGGCATCTAAAAGCAAAGAAGATGATAATCTTTACAGATTAGCACCTCCTAGAAAGGGATATGGAAAAAAAGGTATAAAACATAGCTATTCTAAAAAAGGAGCGGTAGGTTATAGAGGAAAGGATATTAAAGATCTCATTGTAAGGATGATACATGAGTGAAGGTGTTGGTTCATGGTAGTGCGATTTAAAAAGAAAGTAGTTAAAAAAAGAGGATCTCGTACTTATGGTTATGGAAGTCCTAAGAAGCACAGAGGAAAAGGATCTAAAGGAGGTAAAGGTAAAGCAGGAGTTGGTAAAAAAGCAGGTCACAAGGCAATTAAATTAAGAGAAATGGGTTATGGTTTAGGTAAATATGGATTTACGATGCCTCCTGAAGCTAAAACTCTTTATTATGTGATTACTTTGACAGAATTAGTAAGTTCTATAAGCGAATTAGAAGCAGAAGGATTGGTGAAAAAAGATAAAGAAGGATATGTGATTGAACTAACCAAATATAAAAAGTTACCTGTAAAAGTCATAAAATCTTTAAGATCTGATAGTGATAAGTTTTTCAAAAATAATTCTGGAACATTAAAAATAGCCAAGATCACCAAAGGCGCGAGAGATTATTTGGAATCTCATGGTTGGAAAATTGAAGCATTAGAAGATTCTTCTTAATTTTTAATTTGTAAGGTGTTATGAAATGGGACTTGAAGGAATAATGCGGTTTATTCCTAGCGTTTCTGTTCCTCAAAGAGAGGTTGCTTTTAAAGAAAGGTTGTTATGGACATTACTTGCTTTATTGGTATATTTTGGTTTAACCGAAGTGCCTGTCATAGGTTTGGATGTTCAAGCAGAGAGTTATTTTGCCCAAGTTTCTGCAATTTTAGGAGCAAGTTTGGGTAAATTAGCTATGCTTGGTATTGGACCTATTGTGACTGCTAGTATTATTCTTCAATTATTGGCAGGATCAGGAATTTTAAATATTGATTTAAATACTCATCAAGGTAGAGCATGGTTTCAAGGCATGCAGAAATTATTAGCACTTATTTTTAGCTTTTTAGAAGCAGGTTCTTTAGTATTGTTAGGTAATATGAAAGCATCATCTCCTGAGTTTGTTAAATGGATTATTCTTCAAATAGCTTTAGGTGCAATTATTATTATTTATTTAGATGAATTAGTAAGTAGATGGGGTATCGGATCAGGAGTTTCTCTATTTATTTTGGCAAGTGTTTCCAAACAGCTTTTCATAAGGACATTTGATATAACCCGAACTTTGGATGGAAAATTTGTAGGTATAATACCTGATATGATAAGAGTATTGATGCAGGGCGGTGCCAAATTAAGTGATATTTTATCTTATTATATCATACCTCTTGCAGTAACGGTGGTTATCTTTTTAGTAGTGGTTTATGCACAATCTTTGCGAATAGAAGTTCCTTTGGTTATGAGTAGTTTTAGAGGATTTGGAAGAAAGTGGCCTTTGAAATTCATTTACACAAGCAATATGCCTGTAATTTTGGCATCTGCTCTTCTTATTAACTTGAGGTTATTTGGAAGTATTTTGAGTTCCAAGGGCATTTATATTTTAGGTAAATTTAATGAATACGGATATCCTGAAAGTGGATTGTTGTATTATCTTACCCCTCCCAATAATTTCCTCATAAACCTCATTCATTGGAACTTAACTGCTACTGATGTTGTAAGAGCTGTGCTGTATCTTATTTTCTTTGTAATTCTTAGTGTAATATTTTCAGTATTTTGGATGATTACTTCAGGTATGGGTCCTGCAGATGTTGCCAGACAAATAATAAATGCAGGAATGCAAATTCCTGGATTTAGGAGAGATCCAAGAGTAATTGAGAGAGTACTAGAAAGATACATTCCACCTTTAACTGTGTTAGGTGGTGCTTTTGTAGGATTGCTTGCAGCATTTGCAGACATATTTAGTGCTTTGGTTTCTGGTACTGGATTGTTGTTAGCTGTTATGATTGCTCACAATATGTATGAACAAATTATGAGATATAATTTAGAGGCAATGCCGTCTTTGATGAGGAGGTTAATAAGTAAAAGTTAGAGTGGTATCATGGATAAAATGTTGGTTTTAGTTGTATCTAGTTTCCTAATTGCTTTAATAAGTAATGTTGTTATGAAATACACAACTGATCAACATAAAATGAAAGCAATTAAAGAGAAAATGGAATCATTAAGGAAAAAAATGAAAAATAAAAAAGATGATGTAGAAGCAATGAAAAAAATCATGCAGGAACAGAATGCTTTAGTTATGGAACAAATGCGTTTGTCCATGAAATCTTTATTTTATA
>JAADEF010000043.1 GCA_013153555.1 Candidatus Nanohalarchaeota archaeon
CATATTTATAAACAAATCTCCATCATTGAGATCAATATTTTCTATTAAACCCATAACAAGAAATTTATACAAATCTTTTTCATTTAAGTTTATATAACGCCATAATAAAGGTAGATTTTTCTCTAAAAATTGATATCTTTGAACTAATGAAGTAAACTTTTTGTCAGAGGGAGATTTATAAAAAGAAGATAATAATCCTCTATAGAATTCATCTGTGTATAAGAAAGGATAAGCTTTACAAATCGCTTCATCTCCTAACTGAGATAAAGTCCGTAAAGGCGATAGGTAATATTTTCCTTTCAAGGGTAATGGTAATTTTGCGGTATTAGCAATTAATGTATATAATTCTCTAATAGATCCTAACACCAATTGTGGATCTTTATTGGGTGCATATTTCCCTTCCATATTATGTGTATGTAAATCCGACACTTTTAAAAACATTAAACTCATACTTATTGTATGGATCTCAAAAAGCTTAAAGGAGTAAGAGATTATAGTCATGATGAAGCGCTTCTTTTAGAAAAAATACACGATACAGGTAAAAAAATATTTAAGAAATATGGCTACTTACCGTTAGATACTACTGCCTTAGAGAGGTGGGAAGTGCTTACTGCAAAAGATGTTAATGCAGGAGATGAAATAAAAGAGCAAACATACAACTTTAAAGACAGGGGTGGCAAACACATTGGTTTAAGATTTGATTTAACTGTTTCTTTAATAAGATATGTGGCCGAACATCAAAACATCAATATACCTTTTAAGCGCTATCAATTAGGTAAAGTATACAGATATGAGGAAGCTAAACGCTCAAGATACAGAGAATTTTATCAAATGGATATAGATGTGGTTGGAGGTAAAAGCATAGCATATGATGCCGAGATATTAGCTGTTGCGCATGAGCTATTTAATTCTTTAGGTTTAAAAAATCATACTTTTTTAATCAATAATAGAAAGCTCATAGAAAAAATTCTATCTCAAAAATATCCTAAGTTGGATAAAATAAAAGCAATGCGCACTATTGACAAAATAGATAAAATCAGTAAAGAAGAATTTCTTAAAGAAGGATTTAAAGAAGAAAATTACCAACTATTCAAAAGAGAGTTTAACAGCTACGAAGAGTTAAGTAAAGAAATTAATCAAGAATGCAAAGATCTAAAAGAATTAGAAACTTATCTCAAATTAATGGGTGTGAAAAATTATAAGTTTAGTTTAAAGATTGTGAGAGGTTTGGGCTACTACACAGGAAACGTGTTTGAAACATTTATTCAAGGTTATGAAGATGTGGGCAGTGTAGGTAGTGGAGGTAGGTACGATACTGTATTTGAAAGAGTGATAAAAAGACCATTACCTGCAGTAGGGTATGGGTTTGGAGTTGATAGAATTCTTGATGTAATGTTAAAAGAAGGTTTGATTCCAGAATCTTTTATGGTTTATGTAGCTTATACACCTGAAGAAATGTTAAAAGAAGCCATTCGCATCAGAAAAGAACTAATAAAAAACAACATTCCTACTTATTTAAATTACGATTATAAAAGCTTAACAAACCAAATAAAAGAAGCAGTTAAAAGAAACATCAAATGGCTTATAATAGTAGGTAAAAAAGATTTAGAAGATAATAAAGTTACATTACGAGATTTAGAAAAAGGGAAAGAAGAAAAAATAGGTGTAAAAGATGTACTTAGCAGGCTTGGATCTCGCAGGAAAAGATAAAAATTTAAGCGTTATTGCTCTGTATGACACAAGAACCAAACAATACATTCTTAAAGAAGTATATACTGATGAGCACATATTAAATGTTTTAAAACAGTTTTCTCCTCGTATCATAGCAATTGATGCTCCTTTGACTCAACCTTTGCAAAAAAACAATGCATTTAGAGAAGCTGAAAGAGAATTAATCAGAAGAGGATTTAGACCTTTGCCTTTAAACATAGACTCTATGAAAATTTTAGTGGAAAGAGGGATGAAAATAAAAAATAAAATATTAAGGGTTTTACCTGAATGTGAGATAATTGAGTGTTTTGCTTCCGCATCATTAAAATTAATGCACTTAAACAAAGCAGAATTAGAAATAAAGTTCAATAAAAAGCTAAATAAAGATGAAATAGATGCAATTGCATGCGCCAATACTGCATATTTTTACAAAATGGGTCATTATGAAGAAGTCGGTGATCCCAAAGAAGGCACAATAATCCTGCCCAAGCTGTGATGCTATGATAGAAATACTTCGCCTAAACCACCGCAAAGAAAGAGATAAACGCATAACTACTCATTTAGCCTTAAGCGTAAGAGTCCTTTATCCTAATGCTAAAATATATTATAGTGGAGATAAAGATGAAAAGTTTGAGAAAAGCATTGCAAAATTACAGGAAAAATGGGGTCATGCAGTTTCCATAGAATATGTAAGCAATGCAAAAAAACTCGTGGTCTCTAAAAAAAGTAAAGGATATGTTGTAGTGCACTTAACTATGTATGGATTAAATTACAAGGAAAAAATAAGAGAACTCAACACTGCATCTAATCTTTTAATAATAGTGGGAAGTGAAAAAGTACCTGGTTGGGTGTATGAATTGGCAGACCATAATATTGCGGTAGGTCATCAACCACATTCAGAACTTACCGCATTAACTTTACTTCTTTACGAACTTAATGACTGTAAATTAAAAGATAACAACATTAAAAGTGATTTACAAATAATACCTCAAGAAAAAGGTAAAAAGGTGATTGAAAGTGATAAGCAAATATGAAATTGGCTTTTGGATACTTATAGGAGGGGTTGCTTTCTTTCTTTGGTTAGCACATAGGAGAGAATATTATGGAAAAACAAAACTTTTAAAAGAAGAATATGAAAAAGTATGGAAAAAATGGTATAATTGGAAAGAAAAAAAGAAAGAAGAGCAAGCTTAGATTTTATGCAGCGCTTGCTATCACATACATGTAACCTGTTGGTAGGTTTCCATCAGGAACTCCATATGGAATGTGCAATTGTACATCTGCAACAATTGCACCTCCTGGATAGATTGGAGATCCTCCATTCAAGGTTAAACCATCTGTTCCAAAGGCAGTACAGGCAGAAGCACCTGGTGCATCTGCGTTCCATCTGTATAGTCTAAACTTGGAACAATCGTAATACACAGCTATACAATAAGGAGTGCCATCTTCACCAATTGCTAATCCATCTATAATACCCCAATTAGGATCTCCGCTTGCTGCAATAGTTTTCATAGTGTACGGTCCATTTACCAAATCGATAGTACCTGTGTTGGTTACATTGTGTGCATTCACACCAACAACCAAATCAGCAGTTACACCAGTGGTTCCGTTACAATACACATAAGAACCTGTTAAGTTAATAACCCAAAAATACTCTCTATTTGCATCCCTTATCTTACCAAAGCTTACAGTGTTAGTTGGCTTGTTCAAATAAATGTAATCTACTGAGCTGTTGAACTCAACCCTATCCACAAACCAAAAAGTAGTGTAAGATGCATTTTTAACTGCTAACCAATTAGCCGGATCATAAAGATTAATATCTCCGCTTCCGAAAGGATTACTTGCTGGTTGAGTTACATTAAGCCACACATAAGTTATATCAGTTGATCCTAAATTTTCTATTTCTATTTGAGATAACACAACACCATTTTCAGTATCTGTATATTGAGTTACTACAGTACCTGGATCTTGTGCACCCCAGTTCATACCTTGTGGCGTAACATCTACAATCGTTTGATTATTTATGCTCACTACAATTTGCGCATCACTTGTAGCGTTGACATCATACGCCACTACATTGCCTTTAGGAGTTAATACAGCCATACCCAGCAAAACAACCCCCACAACAACAACCATTGCTAATTTGCTTATTCCCTTCATTCCGTATCACCCATAAACATTTTTATTATGATCATACCCACCAAACCATCTTTTTGTTCATCCCTACTTTAGCAACCTGCTCCTTACCTTTGATTAAACCTTTATCCTTCATTTTATAGCAGTAGGTATTAGCCGTACTCCACGAAATACCAATTTTTTTAGCAATCTGATAAGTGGATAACGGCTTTTTTTCTTTTTTCAGCAATGCAATTATTGCATCTTCCACTGCCATTGCTTCGCTCATAAAATCACGCTCGCATTATGCCATCACAAACACAGTAACAGTTCCAGTGCTTAAATCACCTTGTGCAGTACCATAAGGTACTCTCACACGAATCCATGCTTTGTAAAAACCACCAGGAGTTATAACATCATTGTTAATGTAGCCACCACCTAAAGCAGCACAGCTTGAAGGTAATCCGCTGCTAGCAAGGAAATCAGCATTCCATCTCACAAAGAAAACAGGGGCACCCGTTGCTCCACAATTTACAGGAATAAACACACAATATTTTTCCCCTCCCCCGAAATCAACAGCACCAACATCATACTGTTGACCATCCAAAATACCGCCAGCAGTATCAATAGTAACAGGGACAAAAACATCAGGTAAAGCATTATCGGTAAGATCCACATCTCCTGTATCGGTTTTGGTTTTAGGTGATGACACGTTTATATAAAATACTCCATTGGAACAATTTGTTCCTACATAAGAGCTTACATATTCAAAGAAATACTCCCTCGTACCGTTCCTAAATCTGGCAAAAATCACTCCTACATCTCCTAAAGCAGTATTAGGGACCTTGACATACAAAGGATCATCTTCCTCATATTCCACCCTATTAATATACATAAAAGCACTGTCGGGTGAGCTAACTGAATTATTTGCAATAACCACGAAGTTTGCAGGATCATATGCTAATGGATTTCCTGTTCCAAAAGGTCTTGCAGAAGGAAAAGAATTATTGAACCAAACATAAGAAATGTTAACAGAACCGATATTTTCAATCCAAATATTTTCGTAATTGTTAGCTTCGTAAGCACTTCCGAATTCCTCACCAGGATAAACATCATACCATGCTAATGAATCAGGGTTAATATCCACCATGGTTTTTGCAGAAACATTGACAAAGATTTGAATTGTGTCGTTAGATGCAGCAGTAGGTGCATAAACCTTAGACGATAGCATTAAACCTAAAATTACACTCACCATTACTGCCAAAAAGGCATACAATGAAACTGCTTTTTTCATAGTTCTCTTCCCTCCCTTAAAATATCAACATACAAACGTATTGATATATTGAGATATTAAAATATAATTAAATAGATGTCATATATATAGGTTTTTTGAATACTGCAAGATGGTTACGTATATATACTATTTATAAAGAAGAGCCCACAAATTATCGCCATCATTGTAAAATTTATGATTAGATGGCTGTACAGAAAGCATGTCTTGTTTGAATTCATCATAATCGTAAAAATAATAATAGCGGGAAAACTTGCCTTTCCATTTGAGATCTGCTTCTTTCTCACCAGTCTTTTTCTTTTTACTTTCTCTACTCCATACGCTCACAATAACAAAATTAGAAGTTACGCGCCATAATTCGTTTAATGCTTTTAACCTTAATTCTTTAGAAGGAAAATGATGTATGACAGCAATGCTTAAAGAAGTATGAAATGAATCGTTTTTAAAAGGCAAAGTTAAAGCATCACCTATTACTGCATCTATGCCTTGGGGTTTAAACTGCATGAAATTTTTTGCAAAATCCAAACCTACTGCTAATTTGAAAGAGTGCTTAGCGGTAAGGTAAGCAAGATTCCTAAAATTGCCTACTCCTACTTCCAAAATTGTTTGAGAGTTGCTAAAATCTACTTCTTTAAGAAAATCCCATACTTTTTGCCTTGTTTTACTAAAATCAGAAGCAATATTGTTGTAGGTATGTTTAAGGTCCTTCAAAACCGCATTTTGCACACACATAAGTATTTCCGTGAGCTTTGCAAACTTCACATCTCATGATTTCTGCTCCGCATTCAGGGCATTTAAATCTTGAATAGTGCATTTTTGTTGCTACTATGTTGCCACCACAGCTAATGCATTTTCCTATGATCATTTGCTTTCACCTGCCAATAACACTGTAAAAGGTTTACCTATTCTTACACCAAACTGCTTGCTGTTTTCTTCTAAATAAACAACCTCTATGCCTAAGGTTTTAGAAAGTATTTCTACTTCTGCTCTTAATTCTTCAGGGGCATTACTTGCCAAATACATTTTTTTTATTTTTCCTTGTCTTGCTAATTTTAAAGTTCTATCACTACCGATAATAAGCTTATCTCTATCCATAACACCTAATTTATTCGAGATATTTTTAAAAACTTAACCCTTAAGCTTTTTTAGCTTTCGATAAAGTTCTTCAAGAAGAAAAGCAATTTCATCTCCTTTATCAGTGAGAACAACATATTTTATTCTTCCTTTCTTTTCATATTTTACCAGACCGTTTCTTTCTAAAACATCAAGAATCCTTACAGCATGAGGATAAGTGCAATCTGCAAACTTCGCAAGCATAGATGGATATGTTTTACCCTGCGAATACCTCAATCCAATAAGTATCCTCATAGGCTTTTCATGAAGCAACAAGTTCATTACTTCGTTGTCTTCGTAAAAGTACATCATCATAAACTATAATATATATAATAAGGTTTATATATTTTTTGAGGGTTTTGCTGAAAAAAGTGGATTTCCTGAAATCACGGCTTCAAAGAAAACTTTATAAACTCTTAAGAAATAATAAAAAATATGGACAAAAAAGATATTGAGTTTTTCATTTACCAACTAAGAAAAAATAAATATAAAATAAAAGAAATGGGTGTAAAAAAAATAGGATTATTTGGATCAGTAGTAAAAGGTAACTTAAAAAAAGATAGCGATATAGATTTAATAGTAGAATTTGAAAAAGGTAAAGCAACTTTTGAAAATGTTGGAAAATTGATTGAATTTTTACGAA
>JAADEF010000023.1 GCA_013153555.1 Candidatus Nanohalarchaeota archaeon
ATTTTTATGCAGGTGTTTTAAGTTCTTCAAATCGTTTAAAGATTATTGCAGATAAAGAAAAGTTTGTTATTGAGAGATATGTTAAGCGAGGTAAGCAAGAGTATTTAGTAGGTAATGTGGTAGCAAAAAAGTTAACTACGCAAAATGAAAACCAAATAATAATTTCTTATAAGTATGAACCTAGCTATAAAAGGGCATGATTTAGCTTAAATAAAGTATCTCGATATCTCGATATGTGAATGTATTTTATACAGTGAGAGTATATAAATCCATATATATACTCTTAGAAGAACTAATTCTTAGAACTTCAAACTTCATTCCGTATCACCTAACCTTGGCGCTTTATGCGCCTTTATTTTTATAAGGGGGATAAAACATGTATCGTGCTTTGAAAAAAAGCATTCCTTACGCTTATGTAGGGTATGTAGGTTTGTTTATTTTCGGAATTATGCTTGTTAGCTATGTTTTTGCAGATACTGCATATGATATCATAACTATTAAAGTGAATGTTTCTCAAGTTAGCTTGGTAGATATTAACCCATCTTTGCTTTCCTGGCAAAATGTTCCTCCGGGTGGTGTAGGTAATGCTGCACTGGAGGAAAATAATTATGAAGCAGTTTGGATAGAAAATATTGGTTCTACTAACATTACTGCTATTTGGTTTAATTCATCTTATCCTGATGCATTACCTTTTGGTACTGGTAATCCTAATGCATATGATGCAGGTAATTTTGTGGTTATAAGCGATGGAGTAACGAATTACTACTTTGTTAATAGAGTGGAGTACATAGAAAACGACTCTTTATATGTAAGAACACATGCAGATATTAACGCAACCTCTTACTTGACAGGTAATATTTTCGGCAGATTTAGAAATAGCAGTTATGAGTATTTTTGGGAATTTAATACTTTGGCAGGAGGACAAAACTGCACTTATGGAAACTTTTACATCAGTACAGCCCCTAAAACAAAATCCTCAACCGGAGATGCTGACCTTACAGATAATTCAGCTATTTTAATTACTCCTGTTAGGAAGCTTTTGGATTTGTATGGAGTAGGGGTTGTTGATGTAAACGGAACTGCAACTTATTGTGTGGTGATACCCGAGGATTGCAGTTATGTAATGTTTAATAGATGGAATGCAGATGCACCGGGTGCGGATAGCGTATGTGCTACTGCTATTAACGCAGGATATTTTGTTAACGGCACTTATATTTACCCAGGTGGTGTTGCAAAAGCATATATTCAAGTATATGTCCCTTATGGGGTAACTTATGGACCAGTAGGTGAAGGAAAGCTTACGGTATTTGTTACAACATCATAATCATTCAACAAATAGGGAGGTGAAACAAATGCAGATGAGAGAGGTTTTTAATTTGAGGAAGGTGAAAAGATTGCGTGCTGCAAAAGCAGGTTATGGAATAGCTGCCGTATTTTTTGTTTTGTTAATGGCAGTGTTTGTTAGAACAGGTATGGCAGACGATGATGTATATTATGCATCAGCAACCTATGGTTGGGATAGAGCAAACATTACTGTAACTGTGAACCAGAAAACTATTATAGACATTACACCAGAAGTAATGGATTTCGGATTAGTAGATCCTGGAACTAGAGTATATAGTTATAATGTTAGTGATGGCACTAATAATGTGATAGAGCTCAGTCAGTTTGAAGTTGAAAATTTAGGATCAACCAACCTTACCAAGATATGGTTGAATGTAACTCAACCAACTTCAAATCCATTTGGTACTGGTAATGCAGCTTTATATGATCCAGGTAACTGGATTGCTGTAAATGTATCCTGGGTAAGGGATCAAACCGGAACTGTGAGTTATACTAACACCATGTCATATGTTGATAGAATTGAATTTAACGAATCCAAGGAATTGGTATATTTGAACACCCCCGCTAACACTGTTAGCTATGGAAGATTTAGGGTTGCTTTTTGGGAATACTTTTGGGCAATCAACTCAACCGGAACAAACTGTGATCCAACTACTGCTACTGTGAATTTAGTTTTAGGTAATCCAGCTGAACCTCACAATGTTACCAGAACCGGAGATATTAACTTGGTTGATGGGGATGAGGTAGTTGTAAGCTACGCATCAGTTGGTACAGATCCAAACAGCGGTATAACTTATGCAGTTCCATCTGCTGCAACCACTTACAATGGAGAGCAATATGTGTTTTTAGTTGCTACTGATTGTAGCCACATTAGAGCAGTAAGATGGAATGCAGATGCGCCAGGAGTAGCTAACTTAGACAACCAAGGATATTTGTTTAGCGCAGCTGATCCTTCAGTAGGATTATATCCTGGACAGGCATTGGCTTTAAACATAGAAATGCGCGTACCTTACGGAGTAGTGGCATCCAAATACCAAGGATGGCTTACAGTAGTTGCAAGTGCAGTTTAATCCAAGGAGGAAAAACCTCTCTCATTGAAGAGTGGTTGATGAACCTCCTTTACATAGAACTTTTTTAACTTTTCTTTTTTATCTTTATTTTATGTGGTTTTGGTCATCTCTTAAAGAAGAAGATGTAAAAGAAATTAAATTTTATGTTCTGTATTTAATGTTTTTAAATGTGATTTTTTATTTTACTCCTTTTAATGATTATGAGGGGTTTTTTCTTAGTCCTGCTCATCCTTTTGAGATTTGGAGGTATATTACTTCTCTTTTTATTCATTATGGCTTAGGACATTTAATCTCTAATATGTTTGCATTATTGATTTTTGGAACTATATTAGAAGGGATTATAGGATCACGGAATTTTTTAATAGTGTATTTTCTTTCAGGAATTGCAGGAGGAATTTTTTTTAACTTGCTTACCCCTCCCGATGTTGTTGGAGCAGGAGCAAGCGGGGCAATTAGCGGAATTATTGGGGCTTTAACTGTTTTAAGGCCGAAATTGGTGCTTTATTATTATGTGCCTATGCCACTGATTCTTTTGTCTGCTTTTTACTTATTTCAAGATTTATATGGATTGTTTTATCCCACTGATTCGATAGGATATGCTGCTCATATTGGTGGTTTTTTAGCAGGAGCTTTGTGGGGTTTGCTTAATAGACACCGCTTTAAAGAATACTATGAGGTAAAAAAAGAAGTTCTACTTAAAGATGAAGATATTGACGAGTGGGAGAAAACTTATATGTGATCCAGAATGTGTAAAGGTTTTAATCTGTGTTTGTGAATTTTTGAGGCTTTTTCTCCTGCTTTTTTGAATACTTGTGATGCGCAGACAGATGCTTTAAATGGGTGATTGAATAAAGAGTAATAAGCACCTACTACTCCTGCTAAAGCATCACCTGTTCCAGCTTTTGCCATGTAAGGTGTACCACCTTTAACTTTCTGAATATTATTTTTATAAACAATTAGATCTTCTGGACCTTTTAATAGCACTGCAAGATTATGTTCTTGACTTGTTTGCTGAATTGCTTTTTTAGTAGGTGGTGAGTTAAATGCATTTTTGAACTCTCCTGGATGGGGTGTTATGATTGCAGGTACTTCAAACACTATTTTTTTCTTAGAAATAGCATAAATTGCAGTTGCATCTGCCACGACTTTTCCTTGAAATTCCTTTATGATGCGAGAAATTTTTGCATAATTGTGGGGCAAACCCATGCCTATCACTAATACATCATGTTCTTGTAAATGTGCTTTTTTGAGTTTTGTGTTAAATATGATGGCAGGATTGAGCGAACCTATTGTTGAAGCGTAAGAGTGAGATATTAATGTTACTGTGTCTGCTCCAGCTGCATATGCTGCTAAAGCCGCATGTATACCTGCAAAAGGATAATTTGTGCTACCTCCTATTACCAATATTTTGCCGTATTCTCCTTTTCTACAATGAGATTTTCTTTTTATTTTGCAAGTAAAAGATGAAAATTGATTATTTACCATACTCTTTATATATGTTTAAGGTCTTAATATTTGTTATGGAGTTAAAGAATGTGCTGTCACGCATTACTATTTGGAAAGGGGTGGGAAAGGATATAGAGCACAGCCTTGCAAATGCGAAGCAAAGGATTTATGTTATTACTCCTTGGATTTCCAAAGAAAATGCAGATCTTTTGGCTAAAAAAAGTAAGGAATTAGGGGAAGAAAATGTAATGGCTATTTTGGTAGAGGATGAATCCAATTATTATGCTTTGAAAGATATTGCTTCTAAACGCATAAGTAAATATGAATTTTTGATTACTTTATTTTTCACAGTTTTCAGTTTTTTTGTTTCGCTATATACTTTCAAACTTTTTTTTGAATCTTATTCTTATGTGATGCTAGCTGTTGCTTTTATTTTGCTGATAGCTTCATTCCTATTTTATGTAAGTATGAGGGAAAGTTTTGTAGTGAGCTTTCCTTTTAATCTTGTAGTGCAAAGAAAAAAAGGTAGGAATTATTTTCTGCATGCTAAACTTTATATTATAGATAACCATGCATATATTACTTCTGCAAACCTCACACATGCAGGTTTATGGAAAAATATAGAATCACTGGTAAGCATAGAGGATAAAAATGCTGTGGAGGAGCTTATTAAATTTGTGCATTCTATTGAAAGGAAAATTGAAAAAGTAGATGTTTCTGAATTTATGAGAAGATATGCTTTGAAAAATAGATTTTTAGCACTAGGTAGGTAAAGGACCATGGTGTTGGATTGGATTATTGCATTATACGGCAAAGGTTATTATACTTTTTTTACTACTTTTATAAATGTAGTTTTAGGCATGGTTATTTTTTATTGGTTTTTGCATTTGGTTGAAAAAGGCAAATTATCTTTAATGGAAAGAAGATTTTGGATAGGTAGTGTGGGTTGGGTAATTGCAGGAGTTATAGTTAGGCTTTATGCAGATGCTTATGCTATTGCTATGCCGTATAAACTTTTTCTTATAACTCCTTTTATTTATTTGGAGGTGCTTGTGATTTCTTATTTAGTGTATAAATTCTTTTATAAAGTGTGGGAATACACAGGATATGTTTTATCTTTTCTTTTTTTAATAGGGTTGATACCTGCGTTTGAACATTTTTATTGGCAATACGGCATTACTGCTATTGTAATGACTGCTGTTTTTTACGGGTTGAGTTTTAAGATTATTCAGGACTCTTACGCAAGCTTCGCTTATGCTATGCAAATGCTTGATGCATCAACCACTTTTTTAAGCATTACTTTTAGAGGGTTTTATGAGGAACATATGCTGGCAAGGGAGTTGATAGCTTTCGCAGAACACCATAATGTGGTGCTTTTTGGTTCCGGAGCATGGTCTTTTCTTGTGATGAAAGCACTGCTAGTTGGAGCAATACTTTATGCTGTTAAAAAATATTACTCCTCCACTTCTCTTTACAGCATATTAATCTATTTCACCGCCTTATTGGGTTTAGCAGTAGGTTTAAGAAATTTAATTAATTTGGTGTTTTTGTAGGGGCTCTTCTATTTCTCAATTATTTCAACAATTATTCTTTTCACCTTTTCCTTTATAGAAGAAGGAAATCTTATTGTTCCTGCTTTTTCATGCCCTCCACCATCTATAGCGTAGGCAGAGAATTCTTGTTTCACTACTTGTAGAATATCTTCTAATTTGAGTTTTTCAGTGTTTATGCGAATGATAACTGAGTTAGCAGTAAAACCCAAAATTATATAGTTGCTTTCTCCTTTTTCTTTAAGGTATTGATTTATTATGCCTGTTGCTTTTCCATACGCAGGCCAGTCATAAGGTAGCAGAATATCCTCTAATTCGATGATATATGCTTTTATATCCTTTCCTTTTATCTCTTTTAGCTTTTCAAATCTCTCAAGCATGGCTTTTTCCTTTTGGTGAATTATTTCATACTTTCTCAAAGTAATGTCTTTTTTAAAAAGTACTGATGTGATGTTGTTGTTACCTAAATATGCCTCAACATCAACAACTTTACTTATTTTTATTACTTCCTCAGCAGAATATTTTTCTTTTATTTGAGTAAGATATTGATTTATTAATTCGTTTTCAATTTTATCTCCGTAAAAGGCTATGGCAGCAATGAGACTCATAGTAATGCGAAGTTTTGAGATCATGTATGCAAGTTCAGCAGTTAAGGCACCAGCAGGTATTTCTTCTCCCTTCACTAAATGAGGGTTTATGATTGTGGTGAATGGAGAAGGGTTTATGGTAAGAGGGTGATGATCAACTATGATGGTTTTTATGCCTTCTTCTTGGAGTTTTAACATACTTATTTCTTCTCCACTAGATCCTAAATCCACTAAGATAAGGAGTGATTTTTTCTTACTTTGATTAGCAAGTTTTTTAAGAAGATTAACATCTTTAATAGCATCTTTGTATTCATAAAATGGAGATTTGTTAGCAATAAGTATAGGTTCAATTTCATATTCTTTTTTAAGAGCTTCTTTTAATGCAAACGCTCCTGCTAGCCCATCTGCATCGTTATGGTATCTTATAAGAATAATGCCTTTTTTTGATGCCGTGTTATGTAGGAGATGCAGTGCTTTTTCATAAGATGCTTTTAATTTTTCATAAGTTTCGGAAGATGCAATGAATTTAACTTCTTTTTTTACAGCTGGAAGAGTTATTATTTTGGAAAAACTTGTTATAACATAATGTTCTCCTTTTTTGATAATAGAGAAAAGTT
>JAADEF010000033.1 GCA_013153555.1 Candidatus Nanohalarchaeota archaeon
AACTGCCATCATTGTTTGCATCAAAGTAACAGGTTAATGCATCACCATCTGGATCTGATACAGCATAGCTGAATGTTACGGTTAATGGAGCAGTACCTTTGTCTGGAGATGCAGTAAATGATAATATAGAAGGAGGTGCATTTGAATCATCATAACTAAATGAAGGGAATAAACTTACAAAAATCTTCAAATTAGTTGTTAACCAATAAATCACACCATAAGAGCTTTCATATCCTTCTTTGCTTACTTCATAAGCATATCCTCTCTCACCAGGCAATAAAAATACTGCTCTTCCATCTGCATTAGTTTGAAGTATTTTTAATAAATCATTACTATTGCGGTCCCTTACTTCTATTTCTGCTCCTTCAATAGGGCTTCGATCTCTATTGTCCTGAACAATAAACTCTACTTCATATTCATCACTATATACTTCAAAGTCCAAGGTATAAGTTACTTCTTCATTTGAAGTTAAACCATATTGTGCACAATCATTATCCTCTGCCCTCACACTAACCAATAAAGAATAACTTCCTGGTTCTAACTTTTCAGGTATTGTAAAGGAATAGGTCTTCAATTCAAATATGTTTTGGGAAGGAAGTAAAACAGTATCTTCATAAACTACTTGTTGTGTTGCTTTATTAATAATCTTTATAGTTGCATAACTATCCACTGGATAAATTTCATCAGGTGCTACATAAGCTTGAGATTTGTATTCAAAAGTTATTCTTATAACATCACTACTGCCAATGCGTGCATTACCTTCTTCATCATTTATTCTTAAAGAAGTAAGAATGCTTTGACATGCAGCTTGCTGTGGATCATAAACTACGGTTTTAGCAATAGCTTCACTAATCTTACCGTTGATAACCTGCTCATCTTCTACTTTTGCTTTCCAGTTCACAGTTATTTCTCCTGTTTGAGTAGGGGTCCATGTAAATGAGACTTCAGATGAACAGCTTTGAGGTAAAATGCTAACGGGCTCTCTTTGATTAAATAAAATTTGACCCATGCTGTTTTTAATAATCACATCTACATATCCGTCTATGCGGTAATCTACAATCTCTCCGTCTTCTGGAGGGAAATAACCAACCATACCGTTGAATCTTAAAGCATTACATACCTGAGATGAGACTTTTACAGGCATAGTAATGAACAAAGGATCATTTCGGTTGTGGTAATTTTCAAGCTGTAAATTTTCAAGTTGGAAAGCCAATTCTTCTATTTTTCTTTGATAACTATTAGCAATCACATTATCAAAGCATATAGGATTTGAACAAGGATTATCAATGTTAAATATAATTACATCTCCCACATAACCTTTGGAAAACACGAATAAAGCATATTTCTTATTGTATGAAATATCACGCATCCTAACCATACCATAAACGCCATCGCTTAATGAAAGAACTGCTCCTTCTGGCACTTTATAAGGCGCAATGCATTGTTCAAACTCATCTAAAGAATTAGAAGTCTGCAAGCAGTTCCATGCTTCTTGAGTATAAATATCCATTCCTGTATCATCTACTTGACTACATGATGCATCCAAACACGCATAACCAAATACCTTACCTTCTATTGGCCCAGAAACAGATGGCTCAAAATTCACCCTTACAAGTTTAACCATGTCTGATGCATAAGCATTTGCAATAAATCCTGCTAAAAACATCAACACAAACAAGCTAAGCATTGCGCCTTTTCTCATAAATCTCACCTTTTTTCATCTTATTTTCTTAACCTCTTAACATCTTAACTATATCGTGATAAGCTCCCTCTCTTGGATCCTTATCAGTAAAGTCATCAGCAATCATTATTTTTCCTTCGTCTTTATTTTCCTTGCTTTTTCCTTTTTTAACAATGACTAATTCATCTTCATAAGATGAAGCCAAACTTTCAACTCTTGGAGACACTTTTATTTCTCCAATGCCTTGAAGTTTAAGGCTTCTTCCTTCTTTTAAAGCTGCATTTACCGTATTTTCAGCAACTATCACTCCGCTTTTGGTGGTTTCTAATCGGTAACTAGTAGGACCGAAAACAGGTGCTTCAATTGCACCTGCTCCTCCAGGACCTAACCAATTACTAGGACTGCTTGGATAAGGAACTACAGGAGGTTGGGCTGGAGTTGTAGGAGTAGTGCTTCCTCCTCCATTAGTTGGAGGTGTTATTTCTCCTTCAGTTGGTGGAGTTTGAGCTGATTTAGCAGAACCAGCTTTATCCACCTCGTGTTCAACATGCTCTTTAATAGCATATACTTTAATTGCTTCTCCCACGAGAGTAGTTAAAAATTCTTCCACTGTTTTCAATCCTAGGTTTTTATCAAATTCTAACACATACAAACCTTCCTCTGTTCTCTTTACTTTATAAGGGGAAGTAGAAGAAACCACCACAACACCAGAGTTATTAGGCAACCTTAATACATAATGATATATGTTTTTAGGATCTTCACCACCCAACAGCATTTTCAATTTGTTCTGACCTGCAACTAATGCTCCTAATTCAGTAGTATAACATTTATTCACAACCTCTGAATATAGTGCTGCTGCAACATTGTTAGGATTAGAGCGAAATACATTTGAAATTAAATATTGGGATAAGGCATTAATACCTGCAATCTCTAGCCCAACACCAGGAAGTAAAGCATAAGGCAACACACCAGCAGTCGTGACTAAAGCTTTTCTTAAAGCTCCAGAATCAATTTTATATAAAGCAACAATAGTATCTTGTGGTTTTTCTGATGGTGCAAATGCAAGTGCTGAAATATAGGCATCCTTTATTCCTTTAAATCCTTTTCCAGATGCAAATGAAATAAGTTCTAATGGCATTTTATTGTCTTTGTTAGGGTCTATAACCGTCATACTAGTATATCTTTCTGAAGAGAAGAACATAACATAATGAGCTTCTCCTCCATTTTCATATAATCCTACATTTAAAACTTTTGCTAAGTCCGCAACATTAACAGCATTTCCTTTTTTAAGTTTGTTATAAAATTTTAAACCTTCCAAATGCGCTTTAGCAATAGATTCTAAATCTTTACTATTATAAACAACAAAAGTACTTTGAGGTTCTCCGGTTTCAGGAGAAACAACCCAGTAAATACCTCTATCATTTTTTCCAAAATTCAAAGCATCTTTTTCTGGATTTCCAGCTTTTATAGCTTCAGAAGAATAACGCTCATTAATAGAAGAAGTAGGATACCTTTCAGCTTGATTTAAAATTTGTTCTACATACATAGGAGCATAAGGATTACTTGGAACATTAGTTCTAACTTCGGTGGCTTCTTTTAATTGTGATGAAGGCATCTCCGATACCTTGTAGGTTGTTGCACAACCGCCTAATAAAGAAACTCCAACTACTCCTGCTGATATTTTTCTCAAATAGTTCTTCATCATTATCACCTAAATATATATGTCACTATAACAAAATGATAACTAACATATATTTAATTCAGAAAATTTTAAAAAGGTTACACTATTCCGTAATAACACCTATTATGCGCTTAACCACACTAAAATAAAAGAAAACGCATACAACAAAGCCATTATAGTTACAGCATTGTATAGCCAAGTATGCTCTTTCTCACTCATCACATTAGGAGAAGCAGAAAAAGAATCAAAAGAATCTTCCAAGCTCTCTTGATAAGGTAAAGATTCTTTTAATTGAGTATTATTCTCTTCCTTTTTTTCTTTTTCCAGTTTTTCCTCAGCCAAGATTTGTTTCTTCACTTTTTCATCGCCTGCACTAACTTCTGACTTTGGTGAAGAGGAAGAGGGTGAGGATTGTTTGGCTTGAACAATGAGCTCATTAATTTCCTGTTCATTATAGCCCAATAATTCCAAAGTTTCGCGAATGATTTCCTCAGAAGATCCTTTTTTCATCTCTAATTTTATCCACTCAACCACATCCATAATATCCCAGCAGATTTGAATTAACTCTAATTTTGTGTTTTAATATCCTCTATAATATTATTTAATTCTCCTGATTGAGTGCTTGAATCCCCGCCTAATATTTTAGTAATAACATTTTTAGATTTAGTGCTAAAATCTTTGGCACTTCCTGTTGCAGCAACAATTAATGCCAAACCTATTACTAACAGCACAATAATGGTGGCTATCAATCTTATGGAAGAAGACATACCTTTTCTGCTCATAAAATATTTATAATTCGCCTCTCTCATATATAGTTTATGGTAAATGAACAAAAAGAAAGCTCTTCTTTAATTTCGTATAATCCTCAAACCAACACCATCATTATTGACTGCAGTAAGCACCTCTATCCTGCTTCATTAGAAGATTACGAAATATGGATGAGCTTAGCCATTGATGCGCTCATTCAATACCCAAAAGCAACCACCTTAGTTTTAAGGCAGAGCAGAGATTTCATTTATGATTATGAGCAGGTAAGCATGCTCAAAGAAATAGCCCGCATTCTTCACAAATTCGTAAGAGTGGAAAGAATCATAAGCTTGGACAAAGTTACACCGTTTCCCGATGAAAAAGTTGAAAGTAGAATTGCTTTTTTACAAAAACTTCTTTTAAGCGATTTAAGAAAAGATCCCATAGGGGCTTATGTAGAGCTTAATAGAGAGATCATAAGACAAAAAGCCTTGTTAGAAGCAACAAAATCGGACAGAATGAAAAAAAGCATTGCCCATTACTTAAATAACGCATTACTGCCCCTAAAACAGGCATTAGAATCAACCCAACTTATTAGCTTAGTTAAAGACCGGTTAGTAGGTTATAAAGTTGGTGACCGCTCGCTTTATAGGGAAATTTTTCATCCAGTCATAAGGCCAAATTTCATGCTTACAAAATACAGCATACTTCCTCCTCAAAATGCAGATAAAGTAACAGAATATGAAATAGAAGATGCGAAAATAGAGATATACAAGCTAAAAGATAAAGCTCTTTATTATTACCATCTTATTCCTGCTGAATTCAGCCTTAATGAAAAACTGTATGAAATATTAGATATTGCACGAAGATACTTATCCGAACACAAGCCAAAAAAAAGTGATTTTGCAGAACCTGAAAGAATGCGAGAAGTGTTTTACAACATAGGCAAAGATTTAGTATTAGAAATAGCAGAACGCACAGGGTATAAGCTTAGTGGTGATGAACTTAACCTCTTAGCTAAAATACTGGTTAGATATACAGCAGGTTATGGTATAATAGAGCTATTTTTGCAAGATGAGAACATTCAAGACTTTTATGTTAATGCACCCGTAGGCAAGAATCCAGTATTTGTAAACCATGCAGTGTATGGAGAATGTGAAACTAACATCGTACCTACTTATGAAGATGCAGAAGCATGGGCAACTAGGTTTAGAATAGAATCAGGCAGGCCATTAGATGAAAGCTCTCCCGTATTGGATACAGAGATAGAAGTAAGAGGTGCAAGAGCAAGAATAGCTGCCATAACCCGTAACCTATCACCAGATGGTTTGGCGTTTGCATTTAGAAGGCATAGAGACAGGCCGTGGACTCTGCCATTATTCATAAAATACCGCATGCTGAATCCATTAGCAGCGGGTCTAATAAGCTTTATAGTTGATGGTGCAAGAACACTCCTTGTTGCAGGTACGAGAGGAACAGGTAAATCATCACTATTAGGATCTATTATTGCTGAAATAATGAGAAAGTACAGAATAGTAAGTGTGGAAGATACATTAGAACTGCCTATGGAGTATTATATTAATTTAGGCTACAATATTGAAAGGTTAAAGGCAAGATCTGCATTAAGTCAGGCTCAAAATGAAATGCCTGCTGATGAAGCCATAAGAACATCTTTAAGATTAGGAGATAGCTGTTTAATAATAGGAGAAGTAAGAAGTGTTGAAGCAAAAGCACTTTATGAATCTATGAGAATTGGTGCATTAGCAAATGTTGTTGCAGGTACAATTCACGGAGATTCTCCGTATGGTGTGTTTGACAGAGTGGTTAATGACTTAGGGGTTCCTAAAACAAGTTTCAAAGCAACAGATATCATCATTATTGCAAATAAAATCAAATCTGCTGATGGAATGAGCATGTTCAGAAGAGTAATAGAAATCACAGAAGTAAGAAAAGAATGGGACGAAGATCCTCTCAAAGAAAAAGGATTTGTAAAGCTCATGGACTATAATGCTAAAAAAGATGAGCTTGAGCCCACAGAAACACTTCTCAATGGAGAAAGCTTTATTCTTAACGAAATAGCAAAAAGAGTTAAGCAGTTCCATAACGATTGGGAAAAGGTTTGGGATAACATCTTATTAAGAGCAAAAATGAAATCCTATTTGGTTGAGATGAGCAATAAAATCAACAATACTGAAATATTAGAAGCAGATTTTGTAGTTGCTTCCAATGAAAAGTTTCATGTTTTTACAGAAGAAGTTATGGAAGAGCACGGAGAGCTAGACTATCAGCGGGTTTATAATTTATGGAAGGAATGGGTGGATAAAGAGGTAAGATTAAGGTGGAGTTAAATAAACAAAAACTTGATGAGTTAATTAAAGAGTATGAATCTCAAATAGAAATAAAAGAAGAAGAATCAAAAAATCCCTCAGAAGAAGAAAAAATATTTCTCTCAAAAGATTATGAAAGCTTCAAAAAAGAAAAGAAAATGTCTTCTCAACCAAGT
>JAADEF010000060.1 GCA_013153555.1 Candidatus Nanohalarchaeota archaeon
GAGCAGAAACTACTCATGCTTTAACATTAGGAGGTTTAACAGTAACCGGAACCTCTACCTTCACAGGATCTGCAACATTTAACAGCAACATCATTGCAGGCAACAACATAGAAATAAATGGCAATCTTCTTTTGAAGAACACAGCTCTAATAAACTGCAATGGAAAACTTTACACAGACGCCACTGGAAAAGTGTTGTGTGGTGAGGATCAAGTAAACGATGCTGATCCTGATCCTAATAACGAGTTGCAAACTTTATATCATTCGGGAAATCAAATATGTATAAGCGATACAGGTTCTTGTGTTATTGATAATGTTAATGATGGAGATACGAGTAGCACTAACGAATTACAAACTTTATCTGAAGTTCTTCAAAAAGGGAATGATGCAGGAACATACGGTATTACGGGACTTAATTATTTAGAATTTGATGGGAATATAAAATTGGAACCTGCCACTGTAGGAAGCGTATCCGGATTGAAATTATCAGGTAATGCTAAAGGAATTGCAACACCAAATATTAAAGCAGCTATTTATGAAAGTGGTGGTAAAGGTTATTTATATGTAGACGATATAAGTCTTTACAAAGGTTATATTTCCGGTTATGGTAATGCTCTTTATGTGGATGGCGTATCTGCATTAAAAGTAGGTAATGCATATATAGGTAATTATGGTGGAACCGGTGCTGTAGCAGTAGGTAAAATTTGTTTGAATGGTGATTGCATAAATTCTTGGTCTGAAGTTACTGGTTTGGGATATGGATCTGCTTACTCATGTACAGGTTATAAAAACCCAGGAACAAAAACATGTTCTATTTCTCTTTCTTATCCTCAATATTTCTGTTTTTTAGGGGGAGTAAATACTGGAGGATGTGATGGAGGAGCTGCGTGTTATTTATCTGTATCTACGTCAGGATGGCGCATAAAAGTGGTTAGTGGAGGAGATTGTGATAGTAGTCCTAGTTGTGTAGCTTTTTGTTTCAGGGCAAACTAAATTCCCTTAAAACAACTTCTTTTGCTTTATTACTTTTTCTTTGTGCTCTGCTTGCGGATTCAAAGAAACTTTGCCGTATTCTCCATCGTAGCCAGGAATCACATGTATTTTTCCTTCTCGGTTTTGTAGGATGAGGTTAACAAGTTTTTCATCGCTTATGTGTTGTTTTAGTTCTTCTGGTTTAGCATAAAGCAGTATGTTGTATTCATTACCAAAATGCTTTATCAAGTCATCATAAATTTTCCAAACCTTTTTTGAGTTTACTGATGTGTTGTAATAAGCAGCTAAGATATCGTGTAAAGGAACCACCTTATAATATTGCTGAGCGTGGTAATTGCGTTGCAAATCTTTTATATCACCCAAATCATACACGCGATGCAACACACCAAGAGTTAAGGGCTTACCACACACAGGGCATCTATTGCCGTGTTTTTCGGCTTCAGCAGGATCCATACTTATACCGCATTTTCTATGACCATCAAAATGGTATTTGCCGTAGGAAGGATCAACTTCAATGGTTTTTAAATCCTTATTTTTTATTTTCTCAAAAATATCATTAAAAGAGGGTTCTTTTTCAAACTCAAAGATGTTAGCTTCTCTTCCCAATCTCCACGGCCAGTAAGAATGCGAGTCAGAATTTGAAATTAAGGCAAGGTTTCGTGTTTCTGCAACCATACCATTCATTAAAGGATCACTGCTTAATCCAGTTTCAATAGCAAAAACATGCTTTGCATGCTCACCAAAACATTCTTTGATGCTGTTAAATCCTGATTTTGAGCCATAAATGCCGAACCAAGGTGTCCAAGCATGTGCTGGCACCACAAAAACATCTTTATTTAGTCCTATGCTTTTAAGCTCATCCATCATTTCTTGACATGAAAGCTTTAAACTTGGCCTTCCATCTTCTGCCAAATTGCCGTGTTTAGCAAAGATTTCATTTATTTGTTTTACTGTATCAAAATCTTTTGCGTATATAATGTTGTGAACTTGCCTTCTCTTACCTTCATGCTCAAAAACATTGTTTACTTCTGTTTGCAGAATAAAATCCATGTCATTGTAAGTATAAATTCCTTCTCTCTTTTCTTTCAACTTGTTTTCTAATTCTTTGAACCATGCAGGATGTGTAAAATCCCCTGTGCCTAACAAATTCAAACCTTTTATCTTTCCCCAATGAGCGAGCATATCTAAATTCATATTAGGAGAGGTTGCTCTGCTGTATTTGGAATGTAAGTGCAGATCACCAATTACACGCATCTATTTCAACCTCACGCTTTCTAGGTTCCATGGAACAACTGTCTCCATCTTATATAGCTTGTGAGCTGCTGCAGCAAACTCTAAACTTTTTTTGGCTTCTCCATGATTTATAATAAGCTTTTTAGGTTTTGCTGTTAAGTTTCCTAAGTATGCTAAGAGCTGTCTTCTATCGCTGTGTCCTGAAAATCCTTCCACGGTTTCCACTCTCATTTTGATGTTAATGGCATGGGTTTTACCTTCTCTATCTGTAAGAGACACCTCTTTAATACCTTTTTGTATTTTAGAACCAAGCGTTCCTTGGGCTTGATAACCTATGAATACAAGAGTGTTCTTTTCGTTTTCAGCAAGATGCTTAAAATATTCTAATACAGGGCCTCCGTTCATCATTCCTGCTGTTGCCAGTATTATGCTCGGCTCACCTTCGTCTATCACTTTTTTTCTATCTGTTGGATTTTTAACTTCTTTAAACATTTCATCAGCAAAAGGATTATAGCCGTAATGTAAAATTTGCCTTTGCAAAGCCCTTGATAAATATTCAGGATAAGTAGTATGGATGGCTGTAGCATCCCAGATCATACCATCAAGATACACAGGAACATTAAAATCAGGATTTTGCTGTTTATAGTTAGCTAAAACCACCATTACTTCTTGACTTCTTCCTACTGAGAAGACAGGAATTAGAACTTTTCCTTTCTTTTCCAAAGTTTCATTGATCACTTGCATTAAGTTTTCTTCTGCTTCTCTTAAAGGCGGTAAAACATCTGCTTTTCCACCATAAGTGCTTTCAATAACCATGCTTTCTACTCTTGCGTACTGTGTAAAAGCAGGTTCAAGCAAACGAGTAGGTCCAAACTTTATATCTCCTGTATAAACAAAGTTATGATAACCTTCTCCAATATGGAGATGCACAGATGCACTACCTATGATATGACCTGCATTTTGGAATGTAAGCCTCATATCTGGTGTGATGTCAAACACCTCACCATAATCTAAGGTTATGCTGTGCCTTAAAGCCTGCTTTATTCCTTTAGATGTGTAAGGAGGAGACTCGCCTGTTTTATGAGATACATCAATATAATCAAGTTGTAAAAGCACCATCAAATCGCGTGTAGGTTCTGTAAGGTAAAGTGGTCCCTTATATCCATATTCATACAGGAGAGGTATCATACCGCAGTGATCCATATGTGCGTGGCTTAATATTATAGCATCTATGCTGTCAAGCAAAAACTCTGGTGCATCTGTATGAGGGAATTTAGTGTTGTTGCTCATTCCAGCACCAAAATCAAGCAGGATGCGTGAACTTTTTGTTTGCAAAAGCAAAGCTGACCTACCTACTTCTCTAAATGCACCTAATGCAGAAACTCTTATCCATCCTACGCTTTTACCTCCTTTTTTAAGCTGAATCTTTTCTCCTATTTTCTCTAAAAACTTTTTTCGATAGGCTCTTTCCTCATGAATAATTTCTCGTGCTTTATTAACTACTGCTGATGGAATTAACGGTACGCGCAGAACTTCCACATACCAGTTTGTTTTTTCCCGCAAAGCTCTGCTTATCTCTCCATCTTTTCCAATAGCTATACCTGGTTTTTTAGCAAAAATAATCATTTTGCTGAATTCTGGCTCAAAAAGTATTTCCTTAACTTCTGCTTCCTCAGGTATTAGCTCCAAAGCTATCTTTTTCGCTTTATCTGGCTCCAATAAAATGGAAGGATCCGGCCTAACATGTATGCGCTTTCTTAACATACGAGTTAGCTCTTTTAATTGCGGTGCTCCTTCTAAAAAGAATTTTTTATTTTTTGTATAAATTACTATATCCGGTCCTTCAAATGTTAGCTTGAAAGGCTTTGCTTCTTTTGGAATAAGCTCTTTTACCTTCTCCAAACTCATTTCTTCATTATCCATGATTTCATCCTATACTTCTAAAAAAATAAAAAATCAGGAGAATGAGTAAACATTATTTTAGCTTTTTAATGATTTTATCAACTTCTTCTTTGGGTAATCTTTTAAATCCTTCTTTATTCATTACTGCGACATCAATACCTTTACCACCGCTTGCTGCATCTCTTTCAGTTGCTGCCTTAACTGCTCTTACAGCAAGCTCTATGGCTTCTTTTTCACTCATTCCTGGCTTATAGTCATCTTCCAAAACACCGACTGCAATTACCGAACCAGATCCACTAAAAGTATATTCTGATGCCTCATCAATTCCTCCTGCTGCATCTATGCTGAATAATCTTGGCTTTGTGTCATAACCTCCTATGATTAGCTGAACAAGCTCCGGAACAAAGCTTTTATAAGAAGATCTTAATATATTTGCTAACAATGTAGCGGCTGCCCTTACTGTTATGTGTTCATGCTCATATTTGTAAAGTTCTAGTTCTGCTCTTAGCAGTCTTATCATGGCTTGAGCGTCTCCTACGCTTCCTGCAATGGTCATACCAATCGCATCTATGATGTGGTGCACTTTTTCAGCTTCTTTTGAAGCAACCAAATAACCCATGGTTGCCTTTTTATCTGCTGCTAATATCACGCCATCTTTATAGATAATGCCTACGGTTGTTGTTCCTGTTTTTAATTTTGCGTCTTCTATATTAATGAAAATCACCTCAAGAATTCAAGAAAGGTATTTAATGTATGTTTTAGAAGCATAATTTTAAAAGCTTTTTTGAACAACTCGTTTTATATGTATGTGAGATATCATCTGATGTTTTCTTTATTTTTGATGAGCTATATGGTGTTGAATAAAGGCATGATATGTGGTTTTTTAGCTTATGCTTCTGCAGTACTGATTGATTTTGATCATTATGCTTGGTATGTAATTAAAAAGAAAGATTTTAGCTTAAGAAATGCTGTTAATTTTTTTCTTTCAAAGCATAAACCTGTTTTATTGCTTTTTCACACTATTTGGTTTCAAATAGCATGGCTAATCTTTGTGTTCATGATGAAGTTTATTAACTCTGCTCTTTACTTTTTAGGATCATGCGTAGCTGTTGGAATGCTTTTCCATCTTTTTTTAGATTTTCTTTATTATGTATTAGCCTATTATGATTTGCCTGGAAGCGGTATTTTAGGAAAATCTTATTCCAACAAAAAAGAAATTATTAAGGATGCGAAAGCTAAATTTCTCGGCGTTTTATGAAGCCGTATCTTTCACCTATTTCTAACCACGCCCATGCCCACACAACAGCTTCAAATGCCTCAATTAGCTTACCTTCCTTCAAAAAGTATTCTGTGTCTTTTTCATAAGCCTTAATATTCTTTACCATTTCTTCTCCCTCTTTGGTAAGGGCTTCAAACTTCAAAGGCTTAATTTTGAGAAGCCATTTTTTAGTTTCTTTTCTCAATGCCTCGTATAGTGATTTGCTTTTTCTTTCATCTTGCATTTTTTTAGCTTTAAGCCAATTTTCCACAGCCTCTTTGAAAGAAGTTTTCTTTCTTTCAAATACTTGAGGTTTCCGTTCTTTCATTTTTTGCATAAGGCTGTTAACAACATCTTCTATGCTTACTACTTTTTCTCTATGCAGCTTCCACAATACACTTAGCAAATCATGAAGTACATCTCCTAATTCTTCCACAAGTTCATCTTTTGTCCTTGCATTTGCGACCTCTTCTATTTCTTCTTTTAAAGCTAAGAGATATGATTCCCATGATGTTTCAGAAAAATAAGGACAAAATTCTTCATTATTAACTGCATATTTGAGAAGTTTGTTTAGAGCATCATTAACTACATTTATTTCATGGTTTTGATGCTTCCAATTTTCAAATCTTACTTCTCCAAAAACTTTAAAACCTTTTAACACATAAGGTACCCAATATTTATCAGCATCCCACATCTTTTCATAGGGTAAATCACTAATATCTTTCCAAAAAGGTTCTGCTTCATCGCTTTCTTTGGGCTCGCCTTCATAATCTTGTGCTGTAAAAATATGAGTTATTATGCTTTCTGTGTTGTTGTTTATAAATAGAATCATGCCTTTTTTTTCAATTTTCTTTATTTTTAAACCAACTTCTTCTTCCACTTCTCTTACCGCTGCTTCTTCTGGTGTCTCATTAACATGTACTTTACCGCCCGGAACATTTACTTTTCCAGCACCTAACCCTCTTTTCTTATTAATAAGAAGAACCTTATCTTTATCTTTTATAAATACTAATACTTCATTACTGCTTTTGCTTATTTGCATAATTCATCACAATTTCCCAAACCTTTTCATGAACTTCTTCTATACTTAACTCACCGTCCAAGACATGGATGTTGT
>JAADEF010000059.1 GCA_013153555.1 Candidatus Nanohalarchaeota archaeon
TGCGCTCTCCAAATATTCTATAGCTCTTTCAGTATAATTTCTTTTAATTTCCTGACATTTTTCTGATGCGAAATTCTCTTCGCTACATTTCTCAACTTCTGATTTGTATTGGTATAAATAGTTCCTCAAATAGGTTAAGCGTTGTTTAATCTGGGTTTTTTCTCGTTTAAGTTTATTAAGATGTTCAGTATAGTTTTTTACTGCTTCCTTGTTCACATTTCTTATTTTCCAATTATTTTGTTCTAAATGTTGTATTTTTTCCATTTTCTTTTGTAAAGTTTTATTTAATTCTTCTGGATCCTTTATCCTCTTAGCCATCACTTCATAAACTGCTTTAGGTATTTCAGTAGCATTCTTTTTCTCTCTAATTTGATAAGTGTTTTTTACTGCTTTCATCTCACTTTCATTCATCTTTTCAGCATATTTATAGCGAGATGCATTTCTTATCATATACTTTTCCCTTACTTCCGAACCATTACCTGAAAAATTAATTCTTTCTCTTACCGCCATCTCTTCTGAAACATCTTCATTCATATCGTCATTTACGGCTGTCATCGTAGCATAAGAATCTGCGGTTTCATCTGCTGAATCAGAAGACATAGGTATAGGCGATGCATATACTGCTGTACCTACGATAGATACTGCAAACATTGCAGTCATCACAAAAGACAATATAGCTTTGCTATCCACATCAATCACCCCCAACAATCAATCATTATCTAACCTAAGTATTTTTACATATTTAAAGACCTTTTATAAAAGTTTATAAAGATTGTAAAAATAAATCTACTAAGGTGATATTATGCCAAGAAAAGTACTTATGGCTGTAAAATTAATGCCACGAAGCGCGGAAGAAGATTTAGAGCTACTTAAAAAAAGAGTAGAAGCAACTGCATCAGAAGTAGGAGAACTAAAGGATATAAAAGAAGAACCCATTGCATTCGGATTAAAAGCCATTAAAGTTCTTTTAATGGTTGAAGATGAAGAAAAAATTGCAGAAAAAGTTGAGAACCTACTACATAACATAGAAGGTGTTGAAAGCGTAGAAGTTGAAAGCATAACTTTAATATAAATATAAAAGTATAAAGGGGCGCTGTTCGTAAGCCCCTTTCTGTTTCTCTCATCATCCTTTCTGCAAAAAGCAGAAAGTAATAAGATAGAAGGATCCGACTTTGCGCCTTTTATCGGCTTGCTCCTGCGGGGATGCTTTTCAACTAGTGCGCTTCAAATCATGGCTATCATCTTTAACGAAACGCACCAGGGGTTTCTGTGCAGAGCCCACCTTTTCAGGTGTCCTTCTTACGAAGAACCGCATTAATGGAGAGGGGACTTTCCTCACTTTATAGCGAGGCCTTCTGAACAGCCACCCCTTCATAATATAACAGCATCACAGAATTTAAAATAATTAACTCACTGGAGCATAAAGAAAATAATGAACTAAAACCAGTAAAAATATTAACGCTACAGAGAATCCTATCACATAAGCAGGATGTATTTGTATTTTACTTACATCTTCTTCATAAAATCTAACCAATCCTGCGGTCGTCTGAGGTAAATATTTCTTTAATTTTTTGCTCATAAAATAGTAAAAATTTATCAAAACTTTAAATTATTTTGCTAATCTATATAGTTTTATGGGATTTAATCCAAGAGCAATGGCTTTCTTCATTTTAGCATTAGCTAGTTTAGGCATAGCAGGGTTTATGTTTAAAAACGGAGATTCTTTATCAAAAGATATTTCTTTAGATTTTAATCTTCCTACCGGGTGGTTCGTAAGTAAAGAAAAATCTTATGTAAAAGCAGACATCTACATAAATGGAACATTCAAAGAAACAATCCCTATCAAAGTAGAAGAACAAAATATCGTATTAGCTGTTCCTGCAGAATCCACCATTTACCTTAACAACATGTGGGAAGCATATGTTCAGCCAGCAGTTATTGAAATTGCCAAGTATAAAGGAAAAGTATATTTGATGCCTTATAAAATAGGATTGATAGGTGAAACTTTAAAACTTAGCGATAGCCTTCACATCATAAAAAGAGATTCTTACTTTGATATTCAATATAACGGCACATATGACAAGTTTTTAGTAAAAGAGGTGCCTTCTCAAACCATCATAATACCCTCCTATTTAGGTAAAATAGAACTTCACATCAAAGGAGATAAAGTCATTTATGAAGTATCTAATAAAGATGTTGAAATAAAAGAATTTGAAGGATATATTAAAGTAATAAACGGAAAAATAGAAATAAAAGGAAGTGGATTGTTAAGAAGTGATGTACTAGAAGTATATGCTGAGGAGTAACCATGGAAATATGGGCTTTTGCATTTTTAATATTGGGTGTGTTGATTGTATTTTATATTTTTAATATTCTTAAAAACGCTCTTATTTTATTTTTAGTCACCACCGGCGTGCTTTTCTTAGCAAGTAAATATTATCCACAATATTTTTCATTTAATACAACATCCATCTTAATTGCAAATTTAATAATAGTAGGAGGTTATTTAATTTTAGAAATACTCAATATTTTCTTCAATATTTTTGATGTTATTGCCGCCATTATATCTTTTTTGCTATCTCCTTTTAAGAAAAAGAAAAAAGACAATTCATAAAAAGTATTTTCTACCTAACTTCTTTAAAGCCATACTTAAAATAACAGTATTTACAATCGTGGCTAATACAGAAGAAGCAACAATGGCAGTAAAAAGTTCATGAGTTATAATATTGTGTAACAATAAATATTGAGCAACAACAAGCTCAGTAGAGAATCTAATGCTAGATCCTATGCCTGCTAAAAAAGAAGTTAATAAATTAAGTTCCTTTCTTAAAAAAATAACGCTATTCACTATTTTGGCTATGCTGGGTATAAGGTAAAATAGCAGAGTAAGGTGAGGGTTCTCAAATATACTTTTAATATCCATACTTATGCCAACCCAAGAAAAGAAAATAACTCCAAAAAACCCATATCCAAAACCTTTAATTCCATATTCTATTTTTCTTGCTTTATGTTCTGGCAAAAGATGATTAAGCAAAATGCCTGCGAAAAAAGCACTTACACTTTCCACACCACCCAAACTTCCTATTGCCAAATAAATAAAAAAGATAGTAATAGAAAGCAAAATATAATAATCGTATTCTCGTATGTTGCCAATCCTGTCTCTTAAACCATTATATTTTATTAGCACTATTGTAAAAAAGGTCAAAACAGCAATTGTTAAAAACGGCGCTATAATATCCACATAAGTTAAAGAGGTGGCTTTTTCTGCTGCAACAATGATGGCTATGGATAAAGCAGTTACTTCAAAAATATCATCCAATGTACCTATTCCTATTAACAAAGAACCAAATTTGGTTCTAACTAATCTAAACTCCTCTAAAATAGGCACGAGTATTGCCTCACCTATACAATTAGCCACAATCCCTATGATAACGGCAACTTTCCAAGAATAACCCAACAAAAGCAATAAAGAAACCCAAGCAATCATGGAAAAAACTTGAATACCTAAAGTAGTTTTTATAATGGCTTTTTTAAGCTGTAAAATTTTGTGTAAATCTATTTCCATACCTATTAAAAAAAGCATAAAATACATCCCTATTTTTCCTAATTCAGAAAGTAGTTTAACTTCAACCCCCGTAAGATTAAGAATAACTCCTATAAAAAGAGCTGCAAAAAGCCAATGAATTTTTAATTTTTCCAAAAAATAACCCAATACTAAGCTAAATACAAATATACTTGCTATAATAAAATATTCATACATATCTAACATTTAAGGAAAAAGCAAAATATATGTTTATTCAAATACCTCAACCTTTAAATGTTGGGGAAAAGAAATTTTCTTTTCTAGTTCTTTAATCTGCTGTAAATCGCTTTTAGTAACAAAATATTTAGGAAGCTCTAACAAACAATGACTGGGTTGAGAAGATATCTCATAAAAACCTAGCTCTTTGCTTTTTTTCACAATATCTTTTTTATTCCACAGTAAAAGAGGTCTCAATATTGGAAGAGAAGAAGCCTCATCAATAGCATACATATTATAAAGAGTTTGACTTGCAACTTGTCCCAAATTATCTCCAGTAACTAAAAAAGAATAACTCCTCATAGCAGAAGCATACCGGACCATATACCTCCGCCACAGCAAAATTAAATATTTTTTAGGTGCTCTAGCTATTATCGCATCAATAACTTCTTTTTGATTAATTACATAAAGCTTATCAGCATAGCCTTTCTCTTTAAACCAATCAAAAATTAACAAAGTCTTTTTTAATAAAGATCCATCGCTATAAGGTTGAGGATCAAAATGTATAAAATCTAACTTCAAACCTTTCTCAGCCATCAAATAAGAAGCAACAGGAGAATCAAACTCTCCTGACATTAAAGACAATGCCCTCACTTTACCACACCACAACCAATCATACAACCATCATAATTTAGAAAATACTTCTTTCAATATTAAAAATTTCTTATTAAGCTCATTATTTTTCTTTCTTAATTCTAAAAGTTTATTTTCTATATCTTTTATTTTATTTTTCATAATAATGCCTTTTTTAAGATCTTTATTTAGAGCCAAAATAACTTTTAATTGTTTTTCAAGGTCTTCCTTTATTTTTTTATAATCTTCTAAAGCAACCATAATCGCTTCAAGTCTTCTTTTTCGATCTTCAATTGCAGAGTGAATCTCTGCCATCTCGCCTACTAATTCTTTCTCTTCTTTTTTAATATTATTAAAAATTTCCAAAATTTCCTTCTCCTTTTCTCGGGCTTTATCTATCAGCTTTTCTAAATTTTGCTCTTTTTTAAGATCTTCCTCTAAAATATTTTCCAAACGTTTCAACAATTCCACTTCCTTTTTAACCATTTTTTCCTTTTCTTTTAAATTATAAGAAATTTCTCTGCTTGTTCTCTCAACATTATCTAAAAGTTTATTAGTTACTTCTTTTGTTACATTCTTGTCTTTTGGTTTGTTAATAACATACATTTTTCCAAAAGAATAATCTATTGTAACCAGCCCTTCTTCTTCTAAAGATTTAGCCCATTTTTCTACTATTTCCTCAGGTAAAGATAAGATCTTTGCAGCTTCTTTAATAGAAATCTTTTCACGCGTAGATAAAAGCTCCATAAACTCATCTAAAGCACTTTCACCTTGAGTTAAAGATATAATGCTCTCTGACATACAATAAGTTTAAAAAATTTAAGTTTTTAAAAAGTTATGTTGTTAATATTCACAAGGTGTTGTTATGGCTAATGTTAGCGAAGTACATGCTGAAGCATTAATTAAAAGAGTAGCGGAAGAAATTAAAAAAAATGATGCAATAAAGCCACCAGAATGGGCAAAATTTGTAAAAACAGGAATGAGTAGGGAAAGAGTACCTGAACAGCCAGATTGGTGGTACATTAGAGCGGCAGCCATTCTTAGAAAATTGTATTTTAAACCTCTGGGTGTTTCAAGATTAAGAGTGTTGTATGGTGGAAAGAAAAATAGAGGATATAAACCTGAAAAATTCTATCCTGCAAGCGGATCCATTATTCGCAAAATATTACAGCAATTAGAAGAAGCAGGTTATGCTCAAAAAAGTAAAAAAGGAAGAGAGCTAACCGCAGAAGGAAGAAGGCTCTTAGATAAATTAGCCAAAGAACTTTCGTAAGGTATTAGTATGGACAGCGAATTAGAAGCATTAAGAAAAAAAAGAATGATGGAGCTAATGAAAGCAAATCCTGATGCTCAATTGGCACAACAAGAAAGCCAAATAAAAGAAGCATTTAAAGCCATAGAAAGAGACATTAGAAAACATTTAGATGATAAAGCATATGAAAGGTTAAACAACATCAAACTAATAAATCCAGAATTAGCTCAACAAGTAGTGTACTTACTTTACCAACTTAAAATGGCAGGTAGGCTGCCTTCCAAATTAAAAGATAATGAGTTTAAACAAATACTTAATAGGTTAATACCTAAAAAAAGAGAGCCCAAAATAATAAGGAAATGAGGATGATCAACATGGCAAGTGGAAGAAAAAGAATATCTAAAAGCTTAGGAGGTAAAAAAAGATTAATAGCTGCTTCAAAAGAACATGCTCCTGCTCCAAGATGGTTAGACATCAAAGTGTTTGGATTGGGTAAAGCTATGAGAAGAAGTATTAAAAGATTTAGGTCAAAACATTGGAGAAGAAGCAAATTAAAATTATAAGGTGATAAAAGTGGAAAAATCAATAGTGTTGGAAAGAGTTTATGTTGTGCCATTAAAAAAAGCATGGAACTCTGCATATCACAAAAGAACAAAAAGAGCAGTAAAAATACTTAAAGACTTTGCAATCAGACACATGAAATCAGAAGTAATAAAAATAGAAAACGACCTAAACAAATATTTATGGAGAAGGGGAAATGCGAATCCTCCAAGAAAAATAAAAGTAGTAATGATAAAATATGACACAGGAGAGGTTCTCAT
>JAADEF010000002.1 GCA_013153555.1 Candidatus Nanohalarchaeota archaeon
CTTGTAAAACATTAATAGGAAGTATTATTTGTTCAGTTGTATCTCTATTCCTCAATGTCACTGTTTCATCTTTTAAAGTATTGTAATCAATTGTAATACAGTACGGTGTTCCTATCTCATCCATTCTAGCATATCTTTTTCCTATACTGCCTTTTTCATCATAAAACACATCTTTCAAATGAGGTTTTAATCTTCCATAAACTTCCTTTGCCTTTGTATCCAAACCATCTCTACTCACTAAAGGAAAAACAGCCACTTTTATAGGTGCTAGAGAAGGATGCAATTTAAGCACAGCTTTTCCTTCTCTTTCCTCATAACCTTGCTCTAATAAAGCCAAAACCAACCTATCAATACCAAAAGAAGGTTCAATAACATAAGGCATAACCTTCTCTCCATCTTGCATTATCCTTAAATCCTTACTGCTTGTTTTTGCGTGCTGATGTAAATCATAACTTCCCCTGTTAGCTATGCCCATAAGCTCTTTCCATCCAAAAGAATAGTTAAATTCAATATCCCATGTATCCTCAGAATAGTGGCTAAGTTCCTCAGGAACGTGCTGCCTTAACCTTAAATTCTTATCCTTTAAACCAAGCATTTTGAAAAACTCGTAGGATTTATAAAGCCAATAAAGGTGCCAATTGTCCTTTATAATTTTATTTAATTCTTTCCAGCTCATCAGCTCAGGCTCTTTCATTGCAAGCTGCATATCTGCAGTATAGACCGCAACCTTCTTGTCCCATGCAATTTCATCTAAATAAGGACAGCGGTTTTTTTCAGCAGGATGAATGAAATATTCTATCTCTGCTTGCTCAAACTCTCTACTCCTGAAAATAAAATTTCGAGGCGAAATTTCATTTCTAAAAGCTTTGCCTATTTGCGCTATTCCAAAAGGAAGCTTTGCACGCATTACCTCTGCAATATGCTTAAAATTAACAAAAATATTTTGAGCAGTTTCAGGTCTTAAAAATGCTTCATTTTCTTTGCCTTCCTTAGGACCCACAAATGTTCTAAACATCAAATTAAATCTTTTTGGAGCTTCAAGCTCTCCCTTTTTACAAGCAGGACATTTTACATCTTGAAGTAAATTTTCCATCTCTTCTAAACTAAGATTTTCAGTTTTTATACCTTTTAAATCTTCAAGCAGGTGATCAGCTCTAAATTGTGTCCCACACCTCTTACACACAACAATAGGATCGGTAAAGTTTTCAACATGACCAGAAGCAACCCAAACTTTTGGATGAGTTATAATGCTACCATCCATACCGTGCATATCTTCTCTACTCCTAACAAAAAAATCCCACCATCGCTGCTTTATAGCATTTTTTAAAGCAACTCCTCTTGGCAAATAATCCCAAAAGCCTTTCAAGCCACCATAAAGCTCTCCGCTTATCATAATAAAGCCGGTTTTCTTTGCAAAGCTTTGTATGTCCATAACAATTAGTTATTACTAAAGTTTGTTAAAAGTTATGTTCAAACAAGCGGTGCTTTTAATATTTTAGTATTATCTAAGAATTATATTTCTGCATTATCATTATCTCTTAAACTAAGTAATAAATATAGAATATGAAATAAAAAAACATATGGTTTTACTTCTCACCTTTAGAACTGCAAATCCCATATAAGTTATGGTTGAGAAGTGACAAAGACATACTTGATGCTTATCATTTATTAGAAGTGTTTGAAGAAGTTTTAGATATGCAGAAGCTCAAAGAATATGCAACATGATTGGATGTTAAAAATGAACTCGAAAAAGGTAAAAGCGGTATTGGTTAAAAAAGAAAAAAAATTTTAAACCAACACTCCTTAGGAAAAAGAAATCTAAAAGATCTTGCAAAAGAAATGCGCTATTATGCTAAGTATCTTAAAAAGAAAAGATTAAGCAAATCCGAACAAGCTTTTTTGTCTTGTTTTCTTTCCAAACATCGTTTCTATATTTTCCTCTAAAATCTTAAAGTTTTGTATAGTGTAAGAAGAAATTTTATACTCTGCTATGATGTCTTTTATAACATCCACATATTTTCGTATAGTTCCTTCGCTTACTGTAAGCACAATGTTGCCACCGCATTTCGTGCATTTACCTTTCAAAGGAATGCGTCTGTACTTTTCATTACAGTCTATGCATCTAAATTTCTGCCTAGAAAACTGCCTTAAATTACCTTTAATATCTTTAAGCAAGTGCTTTTTTATAATCTCCTCAGCAACTTTGTTTTCATCAGCTGCTCTTATCTTCCTACTTATGTCGAGCTGCTCTTTTACCTTTGCAGCCATATCAGGAATTTCAACATATTTCGAATGTATAGGCGCATCAAACATTGTTTCCTGCTCAAGCGTAAACATAATATTAAAAGGCTCTCCTCTCCTTATACGCTTCTCAGCAATTTGAGGGAATTCTTCTTCACTAAGCTCATCTAATGTCTTGTACTGCAAAGTTGCTTCATAAAAAGCAAGAGGGTATTCACTAACAACCTCAAAATTCCACGACTCATCATCAACTTCCTCAGGATTAAGCACAGTTGTAAGAACCAGCGGTACATCCATTGTTTTAGCTCCTCTTGTATCGGGTAAGTATTCGCGTGAGAAGTTAAGAAACGCATCTAAAAGTAAAAGGATGCTATCTTCGTCCCCATCACAGTTGCGTCTTTTAGCGGCATGCCAATAAGGATGAGCCAACACGCCTTTTGCTTTTCCAAAACCTATAACTCTCCCTATTATACCTGCTGAGGTATGAGGTGCCAAACCTACAACTATACTGCCAATTACATCTTCCTTACTTTTAAAGTTATAGTAAGGCTCCATACCATAAACCTTAACTAAAAGCTCATCTAAAAACTGACCAATCCTTAAAAGATCAGATGCAGCAGAAACTTCTTCATTTTCAGGAATCACAATATCTTGAGGCTTTAAAATCAAAATTTGATCATCTCTTTCTAATGGTTTTCCATAAACATCAGTTTCATATCCTAATTCTTTAAGTTTTTCAACACTTACACCTATATCTCGTGGTCTAAAATGGGTTAAAGGAATGTCTGTGGCGTCAAATCTTATAGTGCCGTCCTTATTAACATACAAATCATATTTTGCTCTTAACAATCCTTTTTCTATTAATTCAACTGCTTTTTTTTCGCCTGATACTCCCCTCACTCCTTTAACAAGCTCAAATTTTTCTTCCATACCTAATCGCTCATAAGCTTTATCCACCAACCACTTAATATCAATTAATTTATCAGCATATAGCTTGGGCTTCTCTTTACATTCTCTTACATCGTAAATAGGTCTGCCATTACAATACATCACATATCTGGTGTTTAAACTACCACAATGCATGCATCTTTTATAATAAGATTCTTTTCCACAATCCTCACATTTATAAGTAATTATTTGAGCCTTAATTCTACCTTTCTGATAGCTTTCCATTAAATTTCTTCTTTTTCCCCCTTCCTCTCCAACAGGAAACAGCATTTGAGGAGATCCTTTCATTTTTCGAAGTTTTGCCTTTTCAGGCCTACCCATTCTCAGACCTAAATAAGTCGGAGCTCTCTTTCTTATTTTAATTCCAGTAAGATCCTGCAATGCCTCTATCACATCTTTATGTTTTTGAAGTACTGAAAGTGCATCTTCCAAAGTGGTATGCTTTCTAAAAAGAAAATCATAAAGCCATGAATGCTCTTCTAAAATAATGCGCTCTTCCCTAACCTTATGTAAAACGCCTAAATTCTCTAATATTTGTTTTACATTAGAATCATATGCAAGAATTAATTCTCCTTTAGTATGTGATAAATTATTATAAATATGTTTTACAAGATGTTTTACATCATCTATTGTAATATCATGCCAAAATAAATTATATTTAGGATGTAAAGGAATATTATACTTTTCTGAAATGCTAATAGCATCCTCATAAGTAGGAAATCTTTTCCAAAACTCTTTATATTTTTGATAAAGTTCTTTATTTTTTTGTTTAAGTTCTAAAAGCCACCATTCTTCTACATAACCTGCAGGCAACAAAACATGATTATTGCTTACAAATTCTCCAAAAGGAACAAGCATATCTCCTAAATAAAGTATTTCTTTAATGTGATTTTTATATTTTTTAACATCTTCCTCTCCTTTTATTTCAACAACATCTCCATTATTTAACAACACCAACGGATTTTCCAAAGCATTATGAGGCATTACTACTGCAGCTTTTCCAGGGCCTTCTAAAGCAACTTGTGTTCCCATAGCTAAATGATCAAACAAATAGAAAACCCCCACAGACAAATTAATACCTGCCAATCCATTAGTAAAACTCTTTCCATATCGAAGCCTAAACCCCCCTTTTTCCGCTGGAAATGCCAATACAGGCCTTCCTCCTACCAACTTCTCCAAATATTTAGTACTTGGTATGTATTTAGGCTTCTCTCCCTCATCCTCTACCTTCACAGCAGCATGTATTTTCTTTTTTAAAGAAATAAATTTTTCAAGCCACATCCATCTTTCAATATTAAACTCCTTAGCATATTTCTTAACGAATTTTAACATTTTCTCTGCTTTTAAAGGCAAACCATCCAGTAAAACTAAACACATACCACCTCTTATTTTATTAGTTTCTACTCGTGAAAGATCCTTATAATTAGAAACCTCTATTTTCTCTGTGGGCTCCCCCGTTATTTCCACTGGAACATTTTTTATTATAAGCTCAATCTCTTCTTTAGTAGGATGGTACTGCTTAGCAGCTACTCTAGTATAATAATCTTCCACTTCTGTATAATACCTATTTATTTCTTCTTCTCTAGGTTTGTAAGGAGCTAATTTTAGCACATCTCTTACAAAATCAGCTATTAAAACACTCATAGCAGAAGCTGTACCTCCTGCACTTCTAATAGGACCTGCATAATATATAGCTAAATATTCACTTCCATCATCATTCTTTTTTAACTTAATTTGAGAAATACCTTCTAAAGGAGCCGTCACAACACCTAAAGTAAGATAAGCTACTGCAGCTCTAACAGCAAGATCAGCTCTTTTTTCAATATCAGGCAAATTCAATACTTTATTTTTAGCAATGATTTCTGCAATTTTAAGAGATACTCTTAAATCGTTTTTTCCATACTCTTTTTCAAACTGACGAATGTTATCTTTCAAATTAGCATTAAGAATATCAGGATAAAGAACACTTAACAAACCTTCAACTCTAGCAGCAGTATCATCAGCTCTTATCACTTCTACATCTAAAGAAGGATCATATCCTTTCTTTCTTGCTGTTGATGCGATTTGATGTGCTTTATTAACTTTCTTTATAATAGATTCAAAATAAGGTTTCATATCCATATATTAACAATCTAACTTCATATTTTAAATTATTTTATTTTATTATTAATTATATTATATATATTATAAACAATATTATAATTTAACTTAAAATTATTTATTTATGTTGTTTCCACATGAAATAGAGGGGTCCCTTATTCTTATGTTATTTAAAAAAGAAATAGTAAGGAAGGGACATTACATGCCCCTTCCCAATCTTTTTCCATACATTTTTCCATAGTTTGCGGTTATCCCGAGTTCTTCTTTAAGTTGGTATACCAGTTCTAAGTTATTTTCAAGTCTTGCTTGGTGGAGTTGGGATATTTTTTCAAAGTTATCTGGAGTTGCTATTTGTGCCATTCTTCCTTGTCCGCTTAAACCGTACTCTTCTCTCAAAGTTATCCATGTTTCGTAATCTCCTTCTAATACTGCCTGTTGCAGTTCTTCTCTAACACTTTCATCTATTTGTGCGTTAGGTGAGGGGGTTAGCGGATCTCCTCTATATGCAAATACTCCTGTTGCAAATACAGATATTAACAAAATACTTGCAATTACAAACGACATTTTACTTCTCATTTATATCACCTTTTTTGTTTTTCTTATAGTTTTATTAAGTTGAAACTATTCTAATAACTTTGCGAAACTATTTTAAAATTAAACATTTTAGTTTCATATATGGTTAACAATAAAAGAAAATTGTTAGGTATTGTGATTATAGTATCTTTTACTTTATTTGTTATATCTCTTATGTATTATATAGACTATATTAGAATACAAAGAGAAAGTGGGCGAATTACAGTTGAAATGATAGAGAACATGACAAAAGAGGAACTTATTCAATATATAGAAGAAAGAAGATCTTCTTATAAAGATTTGTTTTATTTTTATAGACTTATACCTATAATATCTTTTAGTGGAATTGCTATAGGGGCATTAGTGTATTATTTATTAGAAGAAAAAGTATCTAATAAATCTAAACAGTTAAAAAATAACACTCAAATAATTCTAAAATTATTGTCTCCTGGAGAAAGAAAAGTAATAGAAGCTTTATTAGAAAAAAATGGAAAAGCAATGCAATTTGAATTTAATAGAATACCGGGCTTTAATAA